>NZ_JAYJLD010000055.1 GCF_035282765.1 Ferviditalea candida
AACGTCATCTTTCCGCCCATGTGCCCACCCAAGTTTACTGAAATAGCCCTTGGCGGCTTTGGACTTTACCTTGTATTGCAGGCTCATCCGACTATTCCACCCCCGAATTGGGTTCGTGTACCTTAGGCCGGGCGTTTGCCGTAAGCTTCCTCCAGATTCCGCCTCACAGCGGATATCCTTGCTCTTGGCCAACGGTAGGCGCTCGCCAGCCCCCGTTCGGGGACTCTCACCCTAAAGATGAACGCCCATGCTGGGCGCACAATAAAGGGACAAAGCAGCTGCTAAACTGCTTCGTCCCTTTTCCCATAAAGAAAGCATCATTAGGATTTGACTGGCTCGGAAATTTCGCTCAGCGCTTCTCCCGCCTCATCTTCGAACTTCTCGCGGACCGCCAGATCGCCGATGGCCACGACACCGACCAGCTCACCGTTATCAACAACGGGCAAACGGCGAATTTTATCCTTTGCCATCAATTTGGCCGCTTCATCGACTGTCGTCTCCGAAGAGACCGTGGTCACATCCTTGCTCATGACTTCTTCTACTGCTGCCGATCCGGACTTTCGTTCCGCATAGCCCCGAATAACCAAATCCCGGTCGGTTACCACACCGATCAATTTCCGCCCCTCAACCACCGGCACAAAGCCGATATCGTTTTCCTTCATTTTAACCGCAATTTCATAAATATTATCCTTCAAGGTGACGGTAACAGCATCCTTTGTCATGATTTCTTTCAGCGTCTTCATCATGCAACCCTCCTTCGGAATTATATTTTCCCGAAAGATGCGTTCGCATGCATCGAACGGTTCATCTGTCACTCGCCATGCAAATAGCTTAACGCCATTCGGGTCAAAAGCTTTGCGGCGTTCAACATGGCCGTTTCATCAATGTCGAATTTGGGATGGTGGTGGGGATGGATGATGCCTGCCTGTTCGTTTCCAGCCCCGACCAACATAAAACATCCGGGAATTTTTTGCAAATAATAAGCAAAATCCTCCCCCGCCATAATCAAAGGGCTTCGACGCACGTTTTCAGCGGGAAACAGTCCCGGAACCGTTCTGAAGAACCGCTCCGCTTCCGTTTCATCGTTGATGACCGGAGGGTAGCCGGCTTTGTAATCGACACGGCACTCGGCCCCATGCATCCTGCACGTCTCCGCAGCTATTTGTTCAATCCTAGCGCGAACCAAATCCCTGACTTGTTCATTAAAGGACCGAACGGTCCCGATCATCGCGCATGTTCCCGCAATGACGTTGAAAGCCGTCCCGGCCTGAATGAAACCGACGGATACCACACTGGGCTCGGCCGGATCGACATTCCGGCTGACAATCGTCTGTAGATTCATCACAAGCTGTGAAGCGACTACGATACTGTCAACCGTCTCATGCGGCAGCCCTGCGTGTCCGCCCTTCCCGGTGATTTCGATCTGGAATTCATCCGCTGCCGCCATCAATCGGCCAGTCGCCGTATAAACGCTGCCGCTCGGAAAGGGTGTCCATAAATGGACGCCATAGATGACATCCACTCCGTCGAGCACACCTTCGCGAATCATTGGCGCGGCCCCTCCGGGGGTGAATTCTTCCGCAGGCTGAAAAATGCAGACCACATTCCCCTTCAACTCACCCCGCTGTTCCTGAAAGCTTTTTGCCACTGCAAGCAATGTGGCCGTATGGGCATCGTGACCACAGGCATGCATTACTCCGGGCACCTTGGAGGCGTATTCGCACTGCTTTTGATCCTGAATCGGCAGCGCATCCATATCCGCTCGCAGGGCAACCGTCGGACCCGCTTCCGAACCGCGAATAACGCCTACGACCCCGTGTCCCCCAACGCCTTTCTTTGCTTCGATGCCCCATCGGGTCAAATGTCCGTAAATGTATTCAGCCGTTTTGTTTTCATGAAAAGAAAGTTCAGGATGCTGATGTAGATGCCTTCTCCAAGCAACCATCTCAGGAAACAAATCGTCAAGTATGGATCCGAAACGCTCCATGTCCGCCCCCTCATTTGTACTTCGGCGCTTAAGCCTAACTTTCTCTATTCATTGTATCAGGAAATGTTATAAATTTGTAATAGATTTAGTTTTTCATTAGGCTTGCACAACTTTGGGAATCATAATATCATGAATAAAGAATGAAGAAGGAGGAGTTTGTTGATGATCATTGAAAATGCAGCTGTCAAGGGCTTAAAAAGCGAACTTGCCCATCTGGATAAAGTTGCGGGAAATCTGGGATTTGTTCGCTGGCAGTGGGAATATACCCGCGCTACATATGATTATAAGATGGAAGACCAAGCCAATCGCGAGGACTATTATTTAAGAATCAACTGCAGAGCGATTGAGGGAAAATTGGAGCAGCCGCATGCCGTTCTGGTATTGGAAGACGCTTATATTGGCCGTGCCACGTTCCCCCATGGACTGGATTATGAATCTGCCATTCCGGACAAGATCTTAAATGAGTCCAAGCAAAAAATAACCGAGCTCAAACAGCAGCTGGGCTAAGGTTTTATCATGAATCCGCCACGAAGAGGAACACCAGACTTTCTTCTTCTCCTGCTGACCTTCGCTCTTGTCGGTTTCGGCTTGGTGATGGTATTCAGTGCCAGCTACAATTTGAATGCCGATCCGCTTTACTTTACCAAAAGGCAATCGCTTTGGGCAGTTTTGGGTACGGGCGCGATGTTGTTTCTAATGAATTTGAATTACAAAAAATTAAAGGTGTGGTTCGTCCCTTTCTTTGTGGCGACCCTCTTCTTATTGGTATTTGTGCTTTTATTCGGCGTGGAAAGAAACGGCGCCAAAAGCTGGTTCGGCATCGGTTCGATTGGCGGACAGCCGACCGAATTCGCCAAACTGGCCATCATCCTTTATTTGTCCGCCTTGATCAGCAAAAAAGGTGAAAAAATCCGCGATTTCAAAACAGGATTTCTGCCGGTTTTAATGATCGTAGGATTCGTTGCCTTGCTAATCATGCTGCAACCGGACCTCGGTTCCACCATGATTCTCGTGTTGACCGCCACAATCCTCATGATTGCCGGCGGCGTCAATTTGAAGCACCTGTTCATGATCGGCGGAGCCATGTCGCTGCTGTTGGCGATTTTTGTATCCGTAAGTTTGCTGAGAGGCCATACCGAAAGCTACCGTTTGGATCGGTTTACGGCATTTGTCGATCCATGGTCTCACCAGCTGGATTCCGGATTTCACACTGTTCAATCTCTCTATGCATTCGGGCATGGAGGATTGTCGGGCGCAGGTTTCGGACAAAGCATTCAGAAGCTGTTTTATCTTCCGGAAGCCCACAATGATTTTATCTTTGCCATTATCGGCGAGGAATTGGGATTTGTGGGAAGCCTCATCTTCTTATTGGTTTATTTGCTGTTTCTTTGGCGCGGTTTGTTGATTGCTCTCCGCAGCACCGATCCGTTCGGCGTGCTTGTCGGTACGGGCATTATCAGCATGATCGGCGTTCAAGCCGTCATCAATATAGGCGGGGTGACAAACGTCATTCCGATTACCGGCGTTACGCTGCCGTTCATCAGCTTTGGAGGCTCTTCTCTGCTTACCACGATGATGTCTACGGGAATCCTTTTGAGTATTTCAAGGGAAAACACCAGACTGAATCGGGAGCAGCAGACTTAGACTAAAATACAGTGGGCAAGCTTCGAAGCCCTAAAGCCCCCTGTCATTAGACGGGGGTTTTAGGCTGTCGAGAAACCTCATAATCATGGGAATGAAGATTCATTGGGCTGGGGGATCTTCTGTAGAGACCTGGGGTTTATGCTCCCGAAGCAGTTTTCTGCGAAAACTTTTACGCCTTTGAAACCGGGAAAATACCACAATTTCTAACCCCATTTCCTGGTTTCAAGAGCGACGGAAGAAGATACCCCCACCCGACAAAAAGACTAATTTCATTCCCCGGGGTTTCTCGTCGCTCTGAACCCCTATCATTAGACAAGGGTTTCTTACGGTCTTTCAGGCAACCGGCTGCAGGATGCCCTTCTGTTGATTTCAGGATTACTTGACCCGATTCGGCTGTTCTTCATGCTCCTCTTCTTTAAACGCCACGCCTTCGACTTTTACATTCACTTCAACAACCTTCAACCCCGTCATCATGACAATGGCTTCTTTCACATTCTCTTGAAGCTTCCGGCAAACATCGTGTATCTGATATCCGTACTGAACGATAATCCGCAAATCCACCGCCGCTTCCAATTGACCGACTTCAACGGAAACGCCTTTCTGGACATTTTTCCCGGACAACCGCTTGGTTAATCCCTCGGAAATACCGCCCGACATTCCGGCAACCCCTGGTGTTTCCAATGCGGCCAAACCGGCAATCGTAGCAACGACGTCATCCGAAATCCGAACCGCTCCAGATTCATGATTTTCCGTCATGATTCCAATTCCTCCTTTCCGTTACACTCAACTGTAAGCAAAGGCACATATCTCGTTTTCTTTCATTGTAATGATAATTGCGGCGCAACGCAAATGGATCGCACTATAAAGCCTTGACCATGCCGCCGTCAATAAAAAAGGTCGAGCCTGTAACATATGTATTTTGCTTCGAGAGCAGAAAAGCGGCAAAAACGGCCAATTCCTTCGGTTGGCCATAGCGGCCCAATGGGATTTCCTGTATGACCTCCTGCTGCACCTGCACCAATGACTTCCCTTCCCGCTGGGCTCTGGCCTCATCAATCTCCACCACCCGATCGGTTAAGATTCTTCCCGGTGAAACGGTATTCAGCAGAATCCCGGAAGGACCAAGTTCACTCGCTAACGTTTTCATTAGGCCGGCGACCCCGGCGCGAAACGTATTGGAAAGCACTAGGCCCGGAATCGGAATTTTGACGGATGAGGAAGCAATTGTAACGATTTTCCCCCCGGTTACCTTTAGATGAGGGTAGAATCCGCGAATCAAGCGAACTGTGCTCATTAAATTGGTCTGAAATGCCTTTTCCCAATCTTCATCCGTCATCGAAAGAAAGCTTCCCCCCTTAGGGCCGCCCGCATTGCAGAGCAATGCATCGACTCTTCCAAACTCACTCATCGTATGGTCGATCAACATGTCGATATCCCGAACAAGGCTGACATCAGCCGCCAAACCCAGCGTCTTGACTCCGTATTGTTTGCTCAACCTGTCTGCAAGAACGGAAATGCTGATCTGATCCCTGCTGCAGAGAACCAGATTCGCTCCTTCCCTGGCCAGTTCCTCAGCGATAGCCGCCCCGAGACCTTTGCTTGCAGCGGTTACAACCGCAACGCTTCCCTTGAAACCCAAATCCATATGATGACCAACCCTTTCATGTAGATGTTCTTAAACCTGTCGTCCATTATAACGCCAAACGCAAAAAAAGCAACCTTCAACAGGTTACTTTCCGTTTATTCATTCATTCCCTTCATTAACACTGAGCGCCTCGTACAGTTTCGCCAAATTTCTTTCCAGCCTGCTCATAATTTCTTTGCCAATCGTTTCCGTTAAAAGGCCCGCGCGCACCGCAAAATCGATCTCTCTCGATAATCCGTACATTTGCGTATCCAAAACCTCTTCATACAAAGGACACCTTCGATTGGTCAACGTGTCCATCTGGACTTCAATGAGCTTTTCGATTTTATCGGCATCTTCCTGAAGAAGATTGATCGCTTTCTGATTCAAATTAAGCATGATTTCCGATGAAGACATCAAACTCCCCCCTGCTAGTTGAACGAGTATCCTATACTGATATATTAAGCGAAATTACGGGAATAAACAAGTGAAGAGTCGTACCGCCATAAAATGACTAAAGATATCCCCTCTTTTTCGCAGGATACCTTTAATGCCCGCCGGGGTTCAGCCCATTTTCAATTACATCAAATTTTCCGGATTCAAGTCTTCCAATTCCTTGATTACGAACCGACCGTCCTTGCGGATCAGCACATCGTCAAAATAAACCTCGCCGCCGCCGTATTCCGGCCGTTGAATCAATACCAGGTCCCAGTGAATGGTCGAACGGTTGCCGTTATCGGCTTCTTCGTACGCCTGTCCCGGAGTGAAGTGCAGACTGCCGTCTATCTTCTCATCAAACAGAATATCCTTCATCGGTTTTTTGATATAGGGATTGAATCCAAGACTGAATTCACCGATATAACGCGCGCCTTCGTCCGAATCAAGAATTTCATTAAGACGCTTGGTGTCGCTGCTGGAGGCTTCCACGATTTTTCCGTTCTCGAAGCGGAATCTGACATCCTCAAAGGTTACGCCGGAATAAATCGTGGGGGTATTATAGTGGATGGTGCCGTTGACGGAGTTTCTTACAGGAGCCGTATAAACCTCGCCGTCGGGAATGTTTCTGACGCCGTCGCATTTGACCGACGGAATATCCTTGATGGAGAAGGTTAAATCCGTTCCCTTCGACACGATACGCACCTTGTCCGTCCGATTCATCAAAGCGGAAAGAGGATCCATGGCTTTGGACATTTTGCCGTAATCCAAATTGCAGACATTGAAGTAAAAATCCTCAAACGCCTCGGTGCTCATACTGGCCAGCTGTGCCATGGATGCATTCGGATAACGCAGAACCACCCATCGGGTCCGCTTGACTCTTTCCTCCAGGTGCACCGGCTTATAATAATGCGTATCATAGTGCTTCATCTTGTCCGAAGGGACATCGGCCATTTCATTGATATTCTCGCCGGCGCGTATGCCGATATAGGCATCCATAGCCTGCATCCGCTGCAGGTCCCATTCCGCCCAGCGTTGCATCTGATCCTGCGTGGCATTCATGAGCAGCGCGCGCTGAACGCTGCGGTCGGTCAATTGGACATGCGGTTCCCCGCCGCGGGCACTCACCTCTTCCACCAAGCATTTCAACAATTCGCGTTCCGAACCGATCATTTCGATAAGCACTTTATCTCCCGGCCGCACCTTAATGGAATATCCCGCTAAATTTTTTGCCAGAGTCACCACACGACTGTCTTTCATTCCACTCTTCCTCTCTGAAAATATTGACAAAAAAGCTATTGATTCTGATTCTGATTCCTGACCGTTTTTTTCTTCATCCAGCTCCCCGCACCAACCAGCAGAAGAAATATCAAAATCAGCAGCAATAACCTTTCCTTATGTTCTTTGAAATGCAGCAGATCATGACCGATCAGGCTTTCCAGAAACACCACAGGCAGTTTTCCGATCATCGTCGCCCCAAGAAAAGGACCCCAGGATAAGCGGGACAACCCTGATCCCCAGTTGACAAAAGTCGAAGGCAGAACGGGGATTAACCTTCCAATCAATATGTAGATAAATCCGTTTTTCTCAATATTGCGTTTGAATAACGAAATTTGCGGATATTTCTGCAGCCGTGAATCAACCCAATCGCGAGCCAAATATCTGGCGAACAGAAACGATGCAAACGCTCCAAGAATGGACATTGAATAATTGATCACAAAACCCCAAAACATCCCAAACATCAATACATTGGCGCCGGCAACCACGACAAAAGGAAGATAGGGAAAAAACGTTTGTCCAAAAACGGCAAGCATGCCAAAAAACACGGAAAGCGTCCCGAATGAACCCATGTATGCGGACATCTCATTTACGTTGCTATGTAAAAGCATATGACCGGTTTCAGTAAAAAATAAAAAAAAGACCATGAAACCTGATATGGACAGAAGGATGGCGTATTTCGCCATCTTGTGGATGCTGCGCATGTGTTCCAGTCCGATCCCCCCTTACAACCATCCTTATTGTACCATGTTCCGGGACACATGAAAAATAATCCGGCGGAATTAACATAATCTTTCTATGGAATATTATAGAATTTATCAAAATTGGTAATGTCGCAAGTCACTTTGTTTATCTCTTGAAAATCTTTGCCGTGCAGACTGTAGTTCATGACCATATTGACTTGCAGACGCTTCGGCAAATTTGTTTTTCGTTCGATCCACAGCAGAACTTGCGGATTGACAGACAGAGAATTGGAGATTTCCTGCCATTCCTTCTCAGCTGCCGTATAAACGGAATGAATATCCCGCTGCATCTTCAAATCCTTGGCCGTCGCTTGAGAATCCCGCTGCAGGGTCTTATGCCGCACTTCCGTTACTTCCGCGTTGAATCCATCCCTCAAGCGTTGATTCATCACATTGGCAATTTCCTTGGGATCAAGCCGAATATTTAGAACGATCTTCTCCGGATCGGAAAGCTTGCCATCAATTTCAACGGTTTTTTTGTATTTTTGGATCAATCTGAAATAATAAACCGGATTCCAGTCGGACATGGGATCATTCCGTGGGGTGCTTCCGTTTCCGAGGAGCTTCCACCCGCTGCCGCTGCGAAGATAAGCCGTCCCTTTTCGGGAATTGTAATATTCATGCTCATTTTGTTTGACATTCAGGTCGGAAAGCGAAAAAGTCTTGATATACAACTGATTGCGATGCACAACAAATCCTTCGAAACGGCGGCCTTTTTCCAGCCAGATTCCTGAATTTTTAACTTCAAAGCTGCCGTTAAACGAAAAATTGTCTTTGGCGGATATCCCCGAAAGGGCCCGCGAAAGCACCTTTTCCGGATCGTTGCCCCCGTCCGTCAAAGCACAGCCGTTCAAGGCAAGCGCGGCAAAAATCCACATAGAAAAATAGACTGCCCGGGTCGCCATTCGGCAATTCCCCCTTCCTGAATATATCCTTGCCCGGAAGGAGAAAATTATGCGGAATTTTACAAAAAAATGCTTGGGACCCAACGGACAGCGCTCAATCCGTCAGTTGGCTTTGGCCACCCGAATCCGGTTTTTGCCCTGATGCTTAGCTTCGTATAACGCCATGTCGGCTTTGTAGAACAAACTTTCCACACTGATCCTCTCGTCTTCCCAGCTCCAATCGGCAATCCCGCAGGATACCGTAACCTGGGGCTTTGTATCGTCAAAGATTCGTTTGCGGATTCTTTCCGCCACCTGCAGGGTATGTTCAAGTGTCGCCTGCGGCAGATAAATGGCCAGCTCCTCACCGCCCCAACGGGCGGCAATATCCGTATCACGGATGCTCGATTTGATAATATTGCTGACCTGAATGAGGATCTGATCGCCGATTTGATGTCCGAAGGTATCGTTGATTTTTTTAAAATTATCGATATCTGCAACGATGAGTGCTCCGCAGTAGTCTTTTTTCTGCATGAAATTGACCTGCTCGTCCAAATAATGCCTCGCATAAAGCCCCGTCAGATGATCCGTTATGACCATGCGTTTGACCTCGGCATGCAGGGAAGCGTTGGAGATGGCCAGTCCTATATGGCCGGACAAAACCTGGAGCAATTTGTAATTCTCATAAGAAAAGTAGTTGGCTTTACGGTGGAGGACAAGAATGACTCCGACGACCTCGTTATTGACAATGATCGGAGAGGCAATCAACGACCTTGAGCTTGTGATCTCCATCAGCCTGGATTTAATGTTGGACTGCTCATGATAATCGGAAACGATAATCGGATCCTTGGTGGAATATGCCAAGCCGGAGAATCCTTCATCCAAAGCAGTGCTTTCATTAAGGACTCCCAACACATTGCTCGCTTGGACCACCATCCTTTGATTCTCGCGGTCCACCCTCATAATACAGGCGTAATCCGCTCCAAACGTACTGATCAGCTTCCTCGAGGCAAAATTGAAAATATCCTGCAGCTTCAAGCTTTGGTTCAATCTCTTGGTGATTTCATTGATGATTCTCAGCTCATTGATCAACGTATTGGAATGCTCATACAAACGGGCATTCTCAAAGGCATTTCCGGCTGTTTCGGCAAGCGCCGAAATCAAATTGATATCGGATTGATCCAGCGGATATTGATTCATTTTCATCTGCAAAATCCCGTAAACCCCCTGTTTTCCGCTCAACGGAACGGCAAGCGGGGCCGTACCGTCCGAGGAAGTCTCCAAAATCAGCCGGCCTTCCATATATGCGCGCGTCAGCAAATCCTCATTGTCGTTATGCTGAAAAATCAGCGGTTTTACCGGTAAATTGCTGCTGTGGCTGTCCTGCGATAAAAACAGATCAATTTCAACTGAAGGGTAAATTTTCTCAAAGCTTTGAAAAATTTCCGCAAGAACGGAATCAGCATCGATTTTTGAGTGCAGTTTTTTGGAGGTTTCGATAAGAAGATCGCGTTTGGTCAATTCCGCTTGATTGTACTCGTGCATCTCATTCAGGTGCTCGCTCTTCTTTTTTTCCGTCAGCAGTTCCAATTGCAATCCAAAGGCCGGTGCGGACGCTTTCATCAGGGCCAGCTCACTTCCCGTTTCCTTTCCGGAGGGCTGCAGCAGCCCCAAATAACAGGAAACTTGGCCGAAGGCACGGCACGGGACGGCATAGGTAACGAAGCCTTTCAAGCTAGCGGCATCAAGGCCTTCGGCACCTCCCCGGCTCGGAAGCCGCGATTTCATAGCGGTCGCAACCGCATTGCGCCCCAGGTTTGCTTCCGACCAAGCGGCGCCCTGCAGAAAAGCCGGCGAAACCGTTTCAACCTGCGCTCCGTGATTGCTCGACATGGCCGTGCTGTCAATAAGTTCACCGGAAGCATCGCATACAAATAAAATTCCATCCTTAAACACGGAATCCGTTTTCAACTGTGACGCCCAGCTCAAAAAACTATCCCGAAGCAAAGCATGCGAAAATAACTCCGTCTGCTTTGCGTCGGATGCTTCGTCCCAACCGGAAAGCTGCTGGCCATCGACATAATCCTCTTTCAAATTTCCGTTCATTATATGAAGCTCCCTTGGTACAAACCTAATATTTTCAGGCTCCGTTGCAAAATCCGTTCTAGTACAATCATACTATATTTTCCGACTTCTGACACTAAAATTCGATTTTAATTTTTCCAAATTTACCCCCTTATTTTGCTTGACATCTATGGAGATCTTCTTATAGAATATTTAGTTGAGTGGAATGGATAGCAGCGTTGGAAGCCTGTTGTGTCACCCTCTCTGATTTTGTTGCTGACAAGACCGCGGCAAACTTTCTTGTCAGATCATGCATCGCTATCCGCATTCGAAACAAAATCGGACACAGCGTAGGATCCTGCATTTGATTGTCAAATTTCAAATCATGAAGGAGTAAATTATACATGGCTCGTTATACAGGACCTAAATTCAAATTAAGCCGCCGTCTTGGAATTTCTCTGAGCGGTTCAGGCAAAGAACTGAAACGTCCGTTTCCTCCCGGCCAGCACGGTCCCGGCCAGCGCAAAAAACTTAGCGGTTACGGCATGCAACTGCAAGAAAAGCAAAAGCTTCGCCATATGTACGGATTGAATGAAAAGCAGTTTCGCAATTTGTTCGACAAAGCCCTGCACATGAAAGGAATTGCCGGGGAGAACTTCATGATTCTGCTTGAAAGCCGTCTCGACAACCTTGTTTACCGCTGCGGAATGTCCAACTCCCGTTCCGGTGCGCGCCAGTTGGTCAGCCACGGCCACGTAACGGTCAATGGAAAAAAAGTGGACATCCCCTCCTATTTGCTGAAGCCCGGTGACGTCATCGGCCTGCGCGAAAGAAGCCGTACGATGAGCGCCGTCAAAGAAGCATTGGATAACCGGAATTACCTGCCCGCGTATTTGGAATTTAACGATCAGGCGATGGAAGGACGTTACATTCGTTTGCCTGAACGTTCCGAACTGCCGCAGGAAATTGACGAGAAACAAATCGTCGAATTCTACAGCCGTTAATCTTTTTTGAACCTAGATCATAAGGGACTGCCTCGAAAGTCGAATGACTTGGTGGCAGTCCCTTTTTTGGCAATGGGTCGATTTTTAAAAAAAACTGAATTACACCAGGTGCAGCTTGGCAAATTTGCGTTTTCCGATCTGCACGATATCGCCTTCCTCGACGGTAACCTCCGCATTCGGGTCAGTGATTTTCTGCTCGTTCCATTTTACAGCCCCTTGTTGGATGCTTCGTCTGGCTTCTCCGTTGGATGACTGAAGCTGAAGATCCACCAGCAGCTTGCTCAGCCGGATGCTTCCATTGTCCAATGCCGATGTAGGCAATTCATATAGCGGAATGTCCTCCGGAAGGGAGTTCTGCTGAAACACCGTCTTGAAATGCTTCTCCGCTTCTTCGGCAGCCGCATCGCCGTGAAACATCCTGACAAACGTATACGCCAGCTTCATCTTAGCATCGCGCGGATGGATGCTCCCGTCGGCCATTCCCCGCTTCAAATCCGCGAGCTGCTCATTCGTTATATCGGTTGCCAATTCATAATACCGCACCATTAATGAATCCGGAATGGACATCGATTTTCCGTAAATTTCGTTAGGCTCCTCGTCTATCCCGATATAATTGCCCAGACTTTTGCTCATTTTCTGAACGCCGTCCAGCCCCTCCAAAATCGGCACGGTCATTGTAACCTGCTGTGAAATTCCATATTCCTTCTGCAGGGTGCGCCCCATCAGCAAATTGAATTTCTGATCGGTTCCGCCCAGCTCCACGTCGCTTTGCAGCGCAACCGAATCATATCCCTGCATGAGCGGATAAAAAAATTCATGAATGTGAATCGGCTGTTCCGCCGCATAACGCTTGCTGAAATCATCCCGTTCCAGCATCCGGGCCACCGTCACCTTAGCCGCCAATCCGACGACATCGGCAAAGTTCAGCGGAGCCAGCCAATCAGAATTGTAGTATACTTTCGTTTTGGCGGAATCCAATATTTTGTAAATTTGTTTTTGATAAGTTTCCGAATTGTGTTGAACTTCTTCCTTGGTTAATTGCTTCCTGGTTTCCGATTTGCCGGTGGGATCGCCGATCATCCCGGTAAAATCACCGATAATCAGTTGAACCGTATGTCCCAGCTCCTGAAATTGACGCAGCTTATGCAGCGCTACACTATGGCCGACATGAATGTCAGGGGACGACGGGTCCATGCCGAATTTCACTTTGAGCGGAGTATTCGTCGCCACCGAATGAATGAGCTTCTGCCGAAACTGCTCCTCCGGAACAATTTCCGCTGTCCCTCTGCACAGAATATCCCATTGGCGGTTCACTTCATTCTGCTGTTCCTTGCTTAATTGGTCCCAATCCATCTTAATTTCCTCCAGACCCTATGAAATTCAATGCGAAAAACCTTCTCATCAGAAAAGGGACGAGAAGGTTTGCCCGCGGTACCACCCTAATTAAAGCCGGTCCGACGAATAATCTTAATCAAAAGCGTTGAACGCTCGTCCGTATAAAGCGCATGCTGCCGTCGGCTTTCACTTTGATCAGATAACGGGACGACCCGGGAGAATGGGTCTGCCGGAGGAAACATCCCTCTCCGCAATCCCTTCTCCTGCTCCTGGCGGTAATTCGAACGGCATGCATGTACCGGTTCGCACCCGACACCGGCTCTCTGCCCAGCGATGCATGTCTTCTACTTAAGCCAATCCTCGCATTTGAACGATGAAATTATGCCGAAAACTCTTCGGCGCATCAGAATCTTTATACCACATTTGCAAAGCCAAAGTCAAACCTTCTGCAGCGCGGTACGGCGGGCGCAGTTCTATTCTTCCATTACTCATTATGCTATAATGTATCTGTTCATTTTAAGGAGGATCAAAATATGCCAAAGCAGCATTCCGGAGAATCCAAAGCAATGACCGCTGCAAAAAACACGCTTAAGGTACTGCTCACATTTTTCAAATGGGTATTCATTGTCGGCATTATTTGTTCTTTTCTGGGAGCGGGAGTTGCGGCAGGTTACTTTGTTTCTCTTGTGAAGGACGACCCGGTCCGCCATAAAGATTTCATTATGAATAAAATACAGGAAAATTCCACAACCGGTTTTGTGTATTTTGACGATAATACGGTTGTCGGCCAGCTCCGCACTTCCGAAGACCGAAGGTTGGCCTCAATCAATGAAATTCCCCAAGTGGTGAAAGACGCATTTATCGCGACGGAGGACAAGGATTTTTACAGCCATTACGGTATCGATTTGACCGGATTTTTCCGCGCCGTCAAGCAAAAGCTGCTGCGGGAGGACGTCCAAACCGGGGGAAGCACCATCACCCAGCAGGTCGCCAGAAACGTATTCCTGACGCTCGATCAGACCGATACCCGCAAGGCCAAAGAAATTCTGCTTGCCCTCAGGCTCGAGCGGACACTTTCCAAAGACGAAATTCTTCAGGCCTATCTGAACAAAATTCCTTTCGGCAACGGTTCCACCGGATATAATCTGTACGGGATCAAAGCAGCGGCGAAGGGCATCTTCGACATTGACGATTTAAACCAAATCACCATTGCAGAGGCAGCTTATTTAGCCGGCTTGCCCAAAGCCCCCAGCGAATATTCGGCTTTTACGAGTAAAGGCGATCTCAATCAGAGAGGCTTTCAATTGGCTGTAGCCCGCCAGCATGTCGTTTTGAAACGGATGCTGGAGGAACGAAAAATTACGCAAGAGCAGTATCAGGAAGCATTGAATGTGGATATGAAAGCCGCGTTCGCAAAAAAGAAGGAAAAAGCATATACCACTTATCCGTATTTGATGATTGAAGCTGAGCAGCAAGCGGCGAAAATACTGCTTCGCCAACAAGATCCGAAGCTGACCGAGGCGGATTTGCGCAAAGCGGAAAATTCCGATATGATCGAGACCGCCAGCGAGCATTTGCGCAGAAACGGCTACAAGATCTATACCACGATCAACAAAACGATTTATGATACGATGCAGGAAATTTCCCACAATGCGAAAAACTTCACGCCGGACGACCCGAAAAAAGGAATCGAACAAGTCGGGGCCGTTATGATCGACAACAAAACCGGGGCGATTCTGGGAATGATCGAAGGCCGTGATTTCTATAAGGAACAAATGAACCATGCCACCCAGATGACCCGTCAGCCCGGCTCCACCATGAAGCCGGTCGCCGCCTACGGTCCGGCCATCGAGATGGGCGCCATGCAGCCTGCGGGAATCATTGATGATGCTCCGATGATTCAAAAAGACGGTTCCAAAGGCTTCCACATCGCGGAAAACTGGGATGGCGTCTATCACGGCCTGATGACAGCCCGACGCGCCTTGAACTTATCCTACAATATTCCTGCCCTGAAGCTTTTCAATGATGTCGTCGGCATCGACAAAGCTTGGGACTATGCCAGAAAGATGGGAATTACCACACTTGTGGCCGCGGACAACCAGGCCAGAACAGGCGTCATCGGCGGCCTGACCTATGGAGTGACCGTGAAGGAACTGACCGGCGCATATACGACGTTTGCCAATCAAGGCGTATATAAGGATGCCTACATGATCCGCAAGATTGAAGACGGCGACGGGAACATCATTTATGAGCACAAGTCAAAGCCGGAACAAGTGTTTTCGCCGGAAACGGCGTACTTGATCACGGATATGCTGCGCACAGTCATCACTTCCGGTACGGCCACCGATTTGATGTCTAAATTTAAATACTATGGTAAAATTCCGATTTCCGGAAAAACAGGCTCCACACAAAATGACTATGATGCTTGGTTCGAAGGCTATACACCGGATGTCACTCTTGGCGTATGGGTCGGTTACGACCAGCCAAGCACCCTTGTCAAAGGAAAAGGGACCCTGAGGGCCAAAAACATCTGGGCCTTGGTCATGAACGCGGTCATTGACAAACAACCCGATCTTTTTAAAACCAGGCAATTTGAAAAGCCGGACGGCATTGTGCAGATGACGGTATCCGACGTCTCCGGCAAACTTCCAAACGATCTGGTCAAACAAACCAATCATTTGGTAACCGATCTTTTTAACAAAAAAGATATCCCGACCCAGGAAGACGATGTGCTGGCACAAATGAAGGTCATCACGTACAACCACTTCAACTATATTCCGCAGCCGACCACGCCGGCGGATTTCGTCCAGGACAAAATCGTCATTCGCAGACAGGTGCCCATTAAGCAAATTATCGATGAGATCAAACAAGCATTCGAAAAATATCCGAGCAGCATACCGACCAAAAGAGGGGGGATCAAGAAAAAGCCGGAAGATTATTTCCCGATCGATATGGAGAATGACGCTCCGACAGAGGCGGATCCAAGAATAGAGGACGGAAAAATTCCGCCGCCGCCAACGGAAGTGACGTTGGAAAACATGAAAGACTTGGTGAAAATTTCGTTCAGACCTGATGCTGAGGAGGATGTGATTGGATACCGTCTCTACCGTTCGGTTAATTTTGCGCCCTTCCGGAAGGTGGACGGAAGCATTGTTAGTACGGGGGATGATTCCAAATTCATTAATTATATTTCCCCGAACGTTTCTTATGCCTACTATGTTACGGCTGTCGATGTGGGCGGCAACGAATCGATTCCGAGCCAAATCGTCTATTCCGACCATAATCCGACAGGTTCCGTATTATGGCCTCAGATCTATCCCAATGGAGGACAGGATCGGGGCCAGAATAACGGCGGTTCTTCAGATGCAGCCGCTCCGCCTTCAGCGCCTTCCAATGTGGGGATTGCGTCCCGCCCGGGCGGGATCGGCATCGTCATCACATGGAACGCCAACCCGGGAATCGAAAATGTAACAAAGTATAATGTTGCGTACAGTTCCCGGAAAAACGGCCCATACACCAGCATCGGAACTACGGATGTAAACCGATTCGAATATATCTCGCTGCCGGCTGACGGCTGGTACAGGGTCACCGCCGTCAACGGCAAAGGTGAGTCGGTCCCTTCTCAACCGGTTGAGTATAAGTCGCATTAAAGCACTGCAAGCATTAAGAAAAACGCCTAACGGCGTCCATGGATCGTGCCCAACCTTTCGAGCGTTATGGGGACATGGGTATTGGGCTCCAGCCGCTGTTGAAGTTGTGTTCTCTGGAATGAAATGTTGCGGTAACAACACAACTTCAAAGGCGGCACGTAAACTTTTCGCTCCAATACCCATGTCCCCAATATCGCCGGGAGCCAGATCACATACTTCCATTGTTCGAAAACCGGTAATGGAACATCACGATAAGAATCGTCTGATCCCTTTTCGCTTATAAAAATGTCTGTATATTTTCAAAGTCTTTACAAACTCAATCACATTGGCCAGACAACAACTGCCTTGAGGATTATTGACTTCACAGCCGCATCGTCCGGCTTTCATGTGCATTTGAATCCGTTCAATCGCGTCTTGTGTTTGACCTGCTTTCAATCGGCTGCGTGTCCAACCGAAACAATAACAAACCGGTGTATGTTCTGATTCATTCTTTTGATATACCGGCACCTTGATGT
>NZ_JAYJLD010000056.1 GCF_035282765.1 Ferviditalea candida
TAGGGCAGTGAATGTACAGCATTCCATGACCCAGCATACAGGAGGCGCTTTTTGTTTTGCAAACCGCATTTTAATTCATTACAGGAATAGCTCCTTAAATGTTTCGAACAACTGAAATTGTGCGAACTCTATTTTACCGCATTAATTAAATCAGTGCTAAAGATTCATTGATTAGCAAGGAATTGAGTACTGGTGTGCTGGTAATTAGAAAGTTCCAAATCAGAAAAGGAGGATCCTATCTATGAAAAAAATGAAGAGGCTTGCCATTGAATGTTGCACTTTAGGCTCAGCGGTTCTATTGATTTTGGGAGGATTTATCTTATCTGACGATCCAGCGGAGGCGGCGTCTGGTGGTGTTGGCGTTACCGGAACAGTCAAAGGTCAATTTTCAGTGACGGTGAGTACAACCACTGCAGCATTGGCGGCGGATCCGGGTCTGTCGACAACAACCGCTACTGCCATTGTAGTGAATGTAAAGAGTACCAACGCCAATTATAATCTGACTGTCAGTGCGAGCGGAGACCTGGTGGATACGGTAACACCCACCAATACGTTGCCTATCGGGCGATTAGCATGGTCGGTCTCAGGGGCTAATACTTGGACGCCATTTACATTGACAGAGGCGACATTAGCTTCAGGGGCATTGAAAACAACGGGTTCGGGGACAGATTATTCGTATGACTATCAGTTCGCTCCTCTTGCAACTGATCCGGTGGGAGACTATACAACTAATATTACTTACACAGCCGTACAGATTTAATAGCACTCAATTAAGGTATAGAATGAGAAAAATAGTTGTTATTATGATTTTACTTTTACCGCTATACAGCTTCCGAACATCAGCTGAAGATCATCCGGAGACGAAGGATGATCTTCAGTTCAATAGCTCTACCGAATCCGTTTCTTCACTTGAAATCACCAGTTCTCCCAAAGTTGAATTGAAAACGAAGCCGAACTCCGTTAGCAGCGGTCAAGTCACGGTAAAAAACATTGGAAATACATCGGTTAACCTTCGAATATATGTTCAGGATTATTCCGTTGACGATGGCGAAGTACATTATTCGGACCCTGATCCAGATAAACCGTTTGCCAGCGCTGCTTGGTTTCGACTTTCCGATTCTGAAGCGGTATTAGCCCCTCAAGGGTATATAAACCTTACTTATACGGTGACAACTCCCCCTGATGCCTCCCCGGGAGCTCATTGGGCGGTTATCTTTTTTGAAACCGTTCAAGTCAATAAAAAGAAGGTTAACGGAGGAGCGCGTATCGGCGCTACTGTCATAAACACTGTCGGCGGGGAACTGATTTATAAAGCGAGTGTTGTTAATTATCAGATCGCCGAATGGTCCAAGCGAAAAATTCCTTATTCCTTTCAAGTAGAAAATCAGGGGAATGTGTTATTAAAAGTAAAGCCTTCGCTTACAGTTACTTCTTTGGGCGGCTCTGTCAATAATATTCCATTGAAAGAATTTACGGTTTATCCCAATGCGACTAACAGCGTTCAAGGAGCATGGACAAGTCCCAGTTCATTCGGTATTTATGATCTGAATTTCAAACTTGATTATTACGATTCAAAGTCAAGTGAGCACTTTCAACAAAAAGTTTACATCATCCCATGGCATTGGATTCTTTCGGGCATCGGAGTGATGCTGGTATTGTGGCTGCGCCTGCGCTTGATTGGATCAAGGAGACCAAGACCGGGCCGATCGAAACGACGGTTTTTTCCTTCTTCTATCAGTTCTCATTTGCAGCCCGGCGCGCCTGTGCGAGGAGCAGAAATTGATGTGTCTGTTCCCATATCAAGAAACCGAAAGAAATACATGAAAAAACCTCGTATGGTTTGGTGGGGATATCATTGCGGACAGGTGGACGGCTACTTGCACGAATTGGACGACGGTCTGCATGAGCTAATCGAAGAGCATCGACTCTTGAAGGAAAAACTGAACATGCATATCGATCCGACTCATGAAACATTGAATGTTCGGCTTGAAAGAAAGAAAGACACTCCGGAAGAAATGCAGCTTAAACAATTAAAGCGGCTTTTAAAACAATGGTTGGAAGAAAGTTAGTTGGTTTTTTCGGGGGGGGGGCTTAGTTATGAAATTTCGCCGTTCGTTAAGAGGTTATGATCCGCTGGATGTAACGACGCTGATTGAATCCAAACTTCAACAAATAGATGGAATGATAAAAGCAAACGAACAATTAAGAGATAAGCTCATGGAGTTCAATCATCTTAAAAAAGTCGCTGAAAAACAGACAAGCAAATATCTGGAAGGATCTCAATGGACGGTATAATCGCCATTGATGTTCAAGTGCGTTTGGAAGGATGTGAAGAAGCGGAAATGAGAGTATTTATAGTGGAAGACGTCGCTTTTATGCGGTTGATGCTTCGCAAAATATTAGAGTCGGCGGGACATGAAGTAGTGGGCGAAGCGGTGGACGGCAACGATGCGGTTAATAAATATATCAGATTGAAACCGGATCTGGTAACGATGGATATTATGATGCCGTTTAAAGATGGAATAGCGGCAACAAAAGCCATACGAGCAATGGATCCCCAAGCGAAGATCCTGATAGTATCGTCGATCGGTGAGAAAGCAATGGTAAAAGCAGCTGTTTTGTCCGGAGCTTTTGATTTTATAATCAAACCTGTGGACGAGGTTAAATTATTAAATGCTGTAGCTAAAGCGTCGCAGACGGTTTGCAAGTGACACGGAAATTGATGGAACAATATGACTTCTATAAAGAAACGATACGAATCAAGTGTTGAAAGGAAAATCAACTTAACCGGTCGTGAAAAAGAAATATTTACGGCTATTTCATTGTATGGATATAACAATAAAGAACTGGCGTGTGTTTTAAGACGAAATCCTCCAGAGAATTATTAGCTCTGATGCTGCGTGCATCATTGGCAATTGATTAAAATCCAGCTCATATCAAATAACTGTCATAGCATTGTTACCATGCTCAAATGCGTCGCATTTGGGTTTTTGTATTTTTACGTTGCAGATATTTTCATGTCTAAAACCAGCATCCGTTGGAAAAGATGAAAGACAGATAGAAAAATAGAGTGTTGCCGCGTGCGGTTAGTTGTTCCGTTGTTCCGCAGTGCGGTCTAATGCGGTAAAACAAGGGGGCAAAGCCGATGACACAGTCGAATCAGGCATATTCCTATTTGTTCGAACGTCCGCGAGATTTGATTGAGCAATTTATTCATCAGGCGGAAAAAGTAGTGGTAGGCAAGCGGGAAGTGATAGAAAAGGCGTTCATCGCCATATTGTGCGGGGGGCATATTCTATTGGAGGATGTTCCCGGAGTGGGAAAAACCCTTCTTGCCAAGACTTTGGCCGGAATCGTGGGATGTTCATTCAAAAGAATCCAGTTCACGCCGGATCTTATGCCCGGGGATGTGACCGGAGTCACCGTCTTCAATCAAAAGTCGACCGAGTTCGAATTCCGGCCCGGTCCGATCATGACGAATCTTGTGCTGGCCGATGAGATCAATCGAACTTCACCCCGCACGCAAGCGGCGCTGTTGGAAGCGATGGAAGAACGGAGCGTTACGGTGGACGGGCGGACATATCCGCTTCCGGAGCCCTTTATTCTGTTGGCTACGCAGAACCCGTTGGATTTTGAAGGGACGATGCCGCTTCCCGAAGCGCAGATGGACAGGTTTTTTATGAGGCTCCATATGGGATATCCCGACAAACGGCAGGAAGCGGCGATGCTGGGCAATCTGCATGGCAAGCATCCCATCGGCAGCATCAAGCCGGTTATTGTCAGCGAAGAATTGATTCTGCTGCAGAACGAGGTTCGTGATGTGCACGTGGACGATAGCTTAAAGCAGTACATTGTCAGCCTGGCACAAGCAACCCGGGAGGATCCGGATATCCTGCTTGGCGCCAGTCCGAGAGCTTCTTTCGCATTGATGCGGGCATCCCAGGCCCAAGCTTGGGTGCTCGGCAGAACGTATGTCATCCCCGATGATATCAAAATGATGCTGGAGCCCGTGTTGGCCCATCGTCTGGTGCTGAAGCCGGATGCGCGATTGGCGGGGAAATCCGTCGGTGAGATCCTGCAGTTCCTATCGGAAAATATTTCCGTTCCGCAAATCGGACAAACCGTTATCCGTGAAGACGCAGCAGCCGCGTCGGAGGGTGCGGCGGTCCGTAAAAAAGTGTTCTGGTGATCGGCATGCGAGGGAAATTTGCGTTTGTGTCGTTATTGTTCGTGTGGGCGGGAGCATTATTCTCAGCGCTGCTGAGCGGAGGCTTTTCGCCTTGGTTTTTGTTCTATTCCACTTCGGTAATTGTGCTTTACGCCATCGGTGTGCAGCTGTTTTTCCTGCAGCGGATTGAGGCGCGAAGACAGTTGGCGGGAAGCGGGTTTATGGCCGGTGAAGATGTAAAGGTCAGCTTGACCGTGACCTTTCGTTATCGGTTTCCGTTTGCCTGGCTGATCGTGCAGGATCAAATCCTGCAGGACGGGAAACCGGTTCCCGTAAATCACCGCCGAATGTTCATGCCCGGACTGGGAACAGCCGTCATTTATCAATATGCCATCCCTTCCATACCCAGAGGCAAGTATCGTTTTTCGTCCGTGGAAGTGTATGCGGGCGATTTGTTCGGCTTTGTGCAGAAAAGGGTGCGGATTCCTATGCCGCAGGAATTGACGGTATATCCCCGTCCGCTTGACCTGACGCGTTCCCTGACAGATCCTGCGGGCCGCTATGAAGGCGCCGCCTCAACTATGGTGCGGCTGCCGGAAGGCTCTGTGCAAATTTCCGGCATCCGGGATTATGTCTATGGGGACCGGATCAGCCGCATCGATTGGAAGGTCTCATCCCGCTCACTGGGGTTAAAGACAAAGGAAACCGCTCCCGGAATCAGCGAACGTCTGCTTGTCGTGCTGAACGCCGAGCGCAAATGCTATGAAGGAAACCGCGGGAGGGCAATGTTCGAAACAGCGGTCCGTGCGGCTGCAGGCATTGTAAGATCGGGAATTGACGAAAGCATGAAGGTTGGGCTGGTGCTAAGCGATAAAGGCTGTAGGAGCGTTCCGGCTTCCCGGCTGTTTGACGCCTCGGTACATTTTGACCGATTGGCGGCGGTCAAGGCCGATGGGGAGTTCTCGACCCTTCAAGTGCTGATGGAAGAAGAAAGCAAATATCCTTCCGGTTCCGGTGTGTCCGGCGTTTATATCACGCCTGTTCTGGATGAGGGGTTGGGAAAGCTGCTGGAGCAGCGGCGAACCATGCGCGGAAGATGGCATATCGTCTATGTGTTCGGATCGCCGACAGTCTCTTTGCGTGACCGGCAGTACTCGCAAGCGCTGCGCGCGTCCGGATTCGGCTTTTCGTGCATCGCGGCGGATTCTTCCGAATCATTCCAATCGCCGGAAGGAGGCGAAAAAATTGCTGGAGTTTCATGAGAGCCGAAAAGGCGGAATGCCTTCACCGGTTTCCCGGGCTTGGTCGATTGTGATTTCCGCAGGTCTGTTTCTGCTGATTGCGCAATGGCTCAGGCCGCTGGACGAAATACCGGAAATCACCGGCCTGTATGACATCCGGCCCATTCTCATCTCGATCGGCTTTTATTTGTTTGTGGATGCTTTGGCCATCCATCCCGCGGCGGGATGGACTTTGAAAACCGCCGCCAGCCTGGCGCTTGTCGGTTATTTGTTCGGCTATCAAGCATGGAGCGGGCAGTCGCTGAATTTGTATTTTGAGGTATTGGTCCGGGATGTCCGCCATCTGCTTCAAGGCGACCTTGTGGATTTAAGCGCGGAGAACCGGACGCTTATGTTTATGATCGGTCTCGCTTTGATTGTCTCCGTGCTGCATTCCCTGATCGAGCTCAATCAACGGGTATTGGGGCTGGTTCTGCTAACCGTTGTTTATTTGCTGGCGCTGCAATTTTGGCCTGGAATAGATACAGGTTGGGAAATAGTACAGACGCTGGCGGTCGGATTGATTTATTTATCGCTGTTGAATATTAACAGGGTGAAAAGAAAGTTTTCGATTGCGCGGATTAACCGGAACTGGCCGATTTTGTGGATACCGGGGAGTTTGTTCGTTGTATCGGCGGCACTGTCCCTCGGAATGGCATTGGCCGATCCGCATGCAGGGATGCCGGCTCCGTTTCAATGGACAGTCTCCATTCCTTGGCTGGATCGGTTTACTGCGGTTGGCAGCAAGCTGGCATCGCTTGGAGCCGACTCTTTCGGATCGGCCCCGGCCAGAACCGGCTACGGAAACGATGACTCCAGGCTTGGCGGCAGTCTGGTGCAGGATCAAGGCGTGGCTTTTATCGCCAAAACGGACCGACTTACCTATTGGAGGGGAGAAGCCAAAAACATATATGACGGCCGAGGCTGGAGTGAAATCAGGAACGATTTGTATCAGGGAGATATGTATTCCCCGTTTCCTTCCATTCTCGGGGGCGGCGGGGAGATCTCAGCGAACAACGGACAGCAGGAGAAAACGATCAATCAGGAAATCGTGCTGAACGATAAAAGCCTAGGAAATTTGTTTTTCTCCGGCGGCTCGATTGACAGTCTTCAGGCAGTGCTTTCCGATCGAGGGGCCCCTGTTACAGCGGGCAAAGTCTGGATCGATCGGGTAGAAGGGAAATACAGCCTCGGTTCCCCCGGTCAAGCTTTGTCCTACTATAAAATGAAAGTGAGTTTGCCGCAGAGCGACCCGGAGGTGCTGAAAAAGGACGCGGGGGCATATCCGCGGAATATCGAGATCAACGATCTCCAGCTTCCCGAAAAGCTCCCGGAGCGGGTCGTCCGATTGGCGAAACAAATCACCGCCGGATTAGACAATAACTATGACCGGGCCAAGGCGATCGAACAGTACCTGAGAAGCCATTATTCCTACAATTTGCGGACCTCGGGCTATCCCGCAGAGAACGAGGATTTCGTGGATCATTTCTTGTTTGTGGAGAAACAAGGCTACTGCGATTATTTTTCGACCGCCATGGCGGTGATGCTGCGGGCAGTGCACATTCCGGCAAGATGGGTGAAGGGGTTTGCGCCGGGTGAAGAGATTAATACGGATTCATCAGGCGAGATTACTGTCAAGGTGCTGAATCTGCATGCCCACTCCTGGGTGGAGGTCTATTTTCCGCAATCCGGGTGGGTGCCCTTCGATCCGACTCCCGGATTCTCCGGCTTTGAGGGCGGCAGCGGCCTCCCTGTTGAAGCGGGCATGCCGGCGCCTGCGTCAGCGGATCAGCCTGGGGGTACGGTCCTGCATACTGTGCAGGGTTCTGCAAGTTTAAAGGATGTGAATTCTGCCGCGGCTAAGCTCATGGAACGGATGTTCCCAGCGGGAATGAAGCAGGATCCGGCATTAAAGAGCACATGGCCGGATATGCTTGGAACGGTGAAGCAGCGGATCGGGGGGGTGTGGACGGAGAAGATGCCGTCACCCGCCATATATTGGATCGGTTTGGGAGTTTTCCTGTTCGGTCTCCCGATTTGGGCGTTGCGATTTGTGCGTCGAAAACGACCCGCCCCTTTCAGGCAGGCTGCCTTTCAGGAATATTCGCTGCGGGTGATGGAGCGTTTTTGGAGAAAGATTTTTGCCAAGTTCGGAGCTTTGGGCAGGAACCAAACCCTTCGCGAGTATGTCGTTTCACTGAAGCTTTCCGATGGGAGCAAGCTTGAACCGCTGGCGGAGTTTGTTCGGCTGTATGAGCAGGCAAGATACGGGAGGCCGGAGCGCGGGGAGTTTTCGGAACAAGTCATACGCAAGCTTTGGCAGGAGATCGGCAAATAAAATGCGCGGAGGATATTTTTGAAGGAACAGTCTAAGGTGCTGTGCAAGGCTGTACCCATATGGGACGGCCCTTTTTTTATGGAAATAAGCATTGAAATTATCCCTTGTTCATCTTATAGTATAAGTATATCTATATTATTAAACTCGGTTTTATAATATCAAACAACTGAGGGGATGCCATGCCGATCATTCAGTCATTGGACAGAGCTTTGAAGATTATCGATTTATTTGATGAAATGAATAAGGAACTGAAGATTACGGAAATCAGCGCACGAATGGGGCTGCATAAAAGCACCGTCCATTCTTTGTTGAAAACGCTTCAAGAACACCGATATATCGACCAGGATCCTGAAACGGGAAAATATAGGCTGGGTTTGAAGCTTATGGAGCGAGCCAGCTTCGTGACGCAGAGCTTGGATATTCGAACGCTTTCCCGGCGCTTTTTGGAAGCGTTATCCGAACAAACCGGTTTGACTGTCCATCTGGTCATACTGGACGGTAAGGAAGGCGTCTATATCGATAAAGTGGAGGGCGTGAACGCGGTCATCCGATATTCCCGGATCGGCAAGAGAGTGCCTGTTCACAGCAGCGCAGTCGGCAAGGCGCTGGTGGCTTTTAAGAACCCGGCGGAATTAAACCGTATGCTGGAAGGCTACGAGTATAAAATTCATACACCAAGCACAATTACCAATGAATTTCAATTCCGCGAAGAGCTCAAGAAGGTTCGCGACAATGGATATTCCACGGACTGTCAGGAGAACGAACCGGGAGTCCAGTGCTATGCGGTGCCGATTAGAGACCATTCCGGCCAAGTTGTTGCCGCCATCAGTATATCGATGCTGGCTGCCGGTGCAGTAAAGGAAGAAACGGATCGATTCATCGGAATGCTCCAAAGCGCCGGAGCGGAAATTTCCCGGCTGATGGGCTGCGAGGTTCCCGTTTCTCGTTGATTATGATGAACTTCAGGGAGGCAGGAGAATGAAAGTTTTACGCTATTACAATGATCGGAATGAACCTGTACTGGCTGCGCTAACGGAAAAGAACCGGGTTCTGAACCTTCCGCAGAACGATTTTATGCAGCTTGTGCATGAAGCTGATGCAGAGGGGTTATCCGCAAAGCAATGGATTGAGAAGCATATGAATGAACTTGAGGAGCTCGGCAATCCGGCGGAATCCTTGAGTTTGGCGGTGCCGATTACCGCACCCGAGGTCTGGGCGGCGGGCGTTACATATGAACGCAGCAGGGTGGCGAGAAATTATGAATCCACCAACGGCAGGATGAACACCGCCACTTTTTATGACAAAGTATATGATGCCGAACGTCCGGAATTGTTCATCAAGTCTACAGCGGCCCGTACCGTCGGTCCGAATGAGGACTTGTATCTTCGCAGCGATTCGGCATGGCAAATTCCCGAGCCGGAACTCGGTTTGGTGATCGACGGCAGGGGGAGGATTCTGGGATATACGATTGGCAATGACATGAGCAGCCGGGATATCGAGGGAGAAAATCCGCTGTATTTGCCGCAAGCCAAAGTATGGAAGCGTTCCTGCTCGATCGGGCCGGTGATTCTATTGGCGGATGCCGTGGAGGATCCGTATAAATTTGAAATCCGCTGTGAAATTTACCGCAACGATGTCAAAGTTGTCGACGGAAGCGCAACTACGGGACAGCTGAAAAGGAAACTAGACGAGTTGGTTTCCTACTTGATCCGGGATAATGAAATTTTCGAAGGCACGGTGCTGCTCACGGGAACATGCATCGTCCCGCCAAACGAATTCACGCTGGAGGACGGCGACCGGGTTGAGATTTCCATATCGGGAATCGGTTTGCTGGTCAATCCGATAAGATCTCAAAATCATAAGAATTAATCATAGTTCAGGAGGATGATTCAGATGACAGTGGAAGCGAAAGAGCGTGTATATCTCAATTACATTAACGGGGAATGGACGGCGTCTTCATCAGGGCAAACCAAGTCGAATGTGAATCCCGCGAATGTCGAAGAAGTTGTGGGAGTTGTTCAATCCTCGACCGGAGAAGATTTGGACCGGGCCGTGGCTGCGGCGAAAGCGGCCCAAAAAGCCTGGCGCAAGCTGTCAGGACCGGCCAGAGGAGAGCTCTTGTACAAAGCGGCGAACATTATGGAAAGCCGCCTGGGCGAAATTGCGCAAACCATGACGAAGGAAATGGGCAAAACGTTCCCTGAAGCCAAAGGAGAAACCGCGCGCGGTGTTGCCCTTCTGCGCTACTATGCGGGAGAAGGCAGCCGCAAGGTCGGGGATGTCATTCCGGCCTCCGACAGCCAGGGCTTGATGTTCACTACAAGAGTGCCTTTGGGCGTTGTCGGTGTAATTACCCCTTGGAACTTCCCCGTGGCTATTCCGATTTGGAAAATGGCCCCGGCTTTGATTTATGGAAATACCGTCGTCTTCAAGCCTGCGCATGAGGCCGGAGTAACCGCTACCAAGATTATCGAGTGCTTCGCCGAAGCCGGATTTCCCGCCGGTGTCGTCAATTTCATTCTCGGACCCGGATCGGTCATCGGCCAAGGAATCATCGATCATCCCGATATTGCGGGGATCACGTTCACCGGATCCGACTATACCGGCAAAAGAATCGCCCAAGGTGCGCTTGCCCGCGGAGCCAAATATCAGCTGGAGATGGGCGGAAAAAATCCCGTTATCGTATTGAACGACGCCGATCTTGATCAAGCGGCGGACGCCACGATCAGCGGCGCGTTCCGTTCCACCGGTCAGAAATGCACGGCGACCAGCAGGGTGATTGTGCAAAGCGGCATATACGAACAATTCAAAGACAAATTAATTTCCAAGCTGAAGGAAATCAAAATCGGCGACGGCATGCAAGCCGACACTTGGATGGGGCCATGCGCAAGCGAAAGTCAGATGAAAACCGTTTTATCCTATATTGAAAAAGGGAAGGAGGAGGGTGCCAAGCCGATTTTCGGCGGCGGCCGGTTGAGCGGCGGCGAATATGACAAGGGATATTTTGTGGAGCCGACGGTCTTCGAGCGGGTCTCGCCGAACATGGCGATCGTACGGGAAGAAATTTTCGGCCCGGTCGTAGCCATGATGAAATTCGACGAAGTGGAAGAAGGAATCCGGATGGCGAATGACTCGGAGTTCGGCCTGAGTGCCTCGATTTTCACCAAAAATATCGGTGTCATGTTGGAATTCATCCAGGACATGGAGGCGGGCTTGGTGCGGATCAACGCGGAATCCGCAGGGGTCGAGCTACAGGCGCCGTTCGGCGGAATGAAACAGTCCAGCTCCCATTCACGGGAACAGGGACAGGCCGCAATTGAATTTTATACCTCGATCAAAACCGTTTTCGTCAAGCCGTAATGATTTTCAGCAATCAATCTGTCAAATGGGGATGATGATTCTTGGCTGAGAAACAACATAAAATCGTCATGATGAAGCCGCACGATAAGGTGGCCGTCGCTCTCGAACCGCTGTCCGCAGGTACGACCGTGAATGTTCGCAATGCAGAGACAACGCTCACAGTGCAATTGAAGGATTCCATCGAATTCGGCCATAAGTTCGCCGTGGTTCCGATTGCCGAGGGTGAGGATATTTTGAAATATGGCGAAGTCATAGGCATGGCAACGCGTGCAATTGAAGTCGGAGAGCATGTCCACATCCATAATTTGGAGGGCAAAAGAGGGAGAGGCGATAAAATTGGCGCAAACGGATAAAAGAACGTTTTGGGGATATAGAAGACCCAACGGCACTGTGGGAATCCGCAATCATGTGCTTATTTTGCCGACGATCGTCTGCGCGACTCAGGCGGCTAGGCAAATTACGGAATTGGTTCACGGCACGGTAAGCTTTATTCACCAGCACGGGTGTGCCCAGGTCGGTGTCGATTTCGAGCAAACCATGCGGACGTATATCGGCATGGGAGCCAATCCCAACGTTTATGGGGTTGTTGTTTTGGGGCTGGGATGCGAGACGCATCAGGCTAAAATGATCGCGCACGAGATCGCCAAAACAGGCAAGCCTGTCGAGGTTGTGGCGATTCAAGATTACGGCGGCACCCTGATGGCGACGGCTCAGGGCGCGAAAATCGCCGTCAAAATGGTTCAGGAAGCATCCATGCAAAGGCGCGAGCTCTGTGATTTCAGCGAGCTGATCGTGGGTACGGAGTGCGGGGGATCCGACGCGTGTTCCGGCTTGTCGGCGAACCCTGCCGTAGGGGTTGTCAGCGACAGGATAGCGGACCTGGGCGGAACATCGATTCTTGCGGAAACGACGGAATTGATCGGAGCCGAGCATCTTCTGGCGGAACGAGCGGTCGATGATAAAGTCGCAAAGCGCGTATATGAGGTCATCCATGCGATGGAAAATCGGGCGATCCAGATGGGTGTGGACATTCGAACGGGAAATCCGAGCCCCGGCAATATCAGGGGCGGACTCAGCTCCTTGGAAGAGAAATCGCTGGGAGCCGCGGCCAAGGCGGGAACCCGTCCGCTGCAGGAATTGATCGATTATGCCCAAAAACCGACCCGGAAGGGTCTCGTTTGGATGGATACGCCCGGCCATGACATCGAGCAATTGACCGGCATGGTCGCAGGCGGTTCGCAGCTGGCTTTGTTCACTACCGGGCGCGGAACGCCGACAGGATCGCCGATCGCACCGACGATCAAGATTGCCACCAATTCGACCGTTTTCGAAAGCATGAACGACAACATCGATCTCAATGCGGGCACGATCATAGACGGAACGGAAACAATCGAACAAGTCGGCGAACGGATCTTTGATGAAATCATTGAAGTGTGCAACGGCAAACTGACCAAGGCGGAAATTTTAAAGCAGCACGATTTCGGCATTTGGAGAATTGGTCCAACGTTTTAGCTGATTTGGTCATGCAATTAGGGCTCTATAATCATTCGGGATAAGGGGGGATATACTTGAATTTATAACTGTCGAGTAGGATGTATTAGAAAACAAATGAAAGCGCATTCCAAAAATTATGAGGGGGATTTGTCTTATGTTTATGAAAAAATTCTTGACAGTCATAATGATCTTTAGTTTGGCCCTTCTATCACTCGCAGGATGTTCTTCTTCCGAAAAGAAAAATACAGATGCCGGCAGCGCCTCAAATGCTCAAGAACCAAAAGAAGCGAAAGTTAGAACCATTCGTGCGGGTATCGGATTAACTGAAACGCACCCGGAATACAAAGCGCTTCTGAAATGGAAAGAGCTTGTAGAAGAAAAAACAAAAGGGACAATCAAGGTGGAAACTTTTCCAAGCGGTCAAATGGGAGATGACCGGACGATGACGGAAAATCTGCAAATGGGAACGCTGGAGGTTACGATTCCTTCCACAGCCCCGTTGGTTAATTTTGTAAAGGATTTTGCGGTCTATGACATTCCATTTTTATTTGCAAATACAAAGGTCGCTGATGCAGTTCTGGATGGTCCTGTCGGACAGGAATTGCTGGATAAATTGCCGGCTGCCAATTTGGTTGGTTTGGCGTATTGGGAAAACGGATTCCGCAATTTAACCAACAGCAAGCATCCGGTTGCCAATATCGATGATTTTAAAGGTCTGAAGATCCGGACAATGGAAAACAAAATTCATCTGGAAGTATTCAGGGCATTAGGATCCAACCCTACGCCGATGGCATTTACCGAATTGTTCACTGCATTGCAGCAAGGAACAGTGGACGGACAAGAAAATCCGCTGGTCACGATTTACAACTCGAAATTCTATGAAGTGCAAAAATATGTATCAATGACCAATCATGTATACAGCCCGTTCGTATTTCTAATGAGCAAGAAATTCTGGGATGCCTCTACTCCGGAAGAACAAAAAATATTCGTCGATGCCGCCAAGGAAGCGCGCGACTACGAACGCAAATTGATTCGTGACGGAAACGATCAATATCGCCAGGATCTAATCGCTAAAGGGATGCAATTCACGGATATCACTCCGGAGGTTCATCAACAGCTTGTCGAAAAATCCTCCCCGGCAGTTGAGAAATTTATCGGAGACGGGAAGGATAAACTCATCAATACGGACATTTACAACAAAATGAAAGCGGCCGTGAAAGAGGCTGAGGCCCAGAATAAATAACATTTATAGAAAAAATATAGCGGCATAGTAGATGTTGGAAATAACATCTACTATGCTATTCTATCCGCATTTTGCAGAAAGGAGAGGTTTCATGAGGCTGTTGAGAAAAATTGACGAGCATTTTGAAGAATACCTCAGTGTCATTTTGTTTTCCTTGATGACGCTGTTGATCTTTTTGCAAATTATATTCCGCTTTTTGTTAAACGCTTCTTTGGATTGGACCGAAGAGTTGGCAAGATACTCATTTGTTTGGTTGGTATATTTGTCCGCAAGTTTAGGCGTCAAGAAAAATCGGCATATTCGCGTTGAACTCGTAGAAAAGCTTCTTCCTCAGAAAGCGTCCAAATGGTTCGGATTTCTTGCTGAATTGATCTGGCTTCTGTTCTCATTAACGATGGTCAAGCAAGGCTATCTGGTCGCAAAAATGAATCTGGAGACGGGGCAAAACTCCCCATCGCTAAATTTGCCGATGGGGTTTGTCTACGCAATTATCCCCATCGGCTTCGGGCTGATCTCGTTGCGGGTTTTGCAAAAAATCATTCTTCGGTTTAGAAACCAGAGCAGACCGGAATCGTCTTCCGGATAAACACAAGGGGAGGAAAAATATGACGGCAGCTGTAGCTTTGGGTCTATCACTGATCGTATTTTTATTCTTAGGCGTTCCCATCGCCTTTTCCATCGGGGCTGCTACCATTATCGGATTGTATGTGGGTGGAGTTCCATTGGATTTTTTAGGTCAACAGGCATTTACCTCTCTGGATTCCTTTCCCTCGATGGCTGTGCCTTTTTTTATTCTTGCCGGCGCATTGATGGAGACAGGCGGGCTGTCGCGGCGGATTGTAAATGTGGCGCAAAGCATGATCGGTCAGGTAACGGGAGGATTGGCTGTAGTCACTGTGATCGCATCCGCTTTTTTTGCGGCTATATCCGGTTCATCCCCTGCCACCGTTGCGGCCATCGGGTCCATCATGATCCCTTCCATGGTCCAAAGAGGCTATCATAAAGATTTCGCTGCGGCTGTTGCTGCTTCGGGCGGAGGTCTGGGTATTATCATACCTCCTTCCATTCCGATGATTATTTATGGCATTACAGCCGATCAATCGATTGGGGCCATGTTTTTATCCGGCTTTGGGCCAGGAATTTTAATTGTCATTCTTTTATCCATTACGGTCTATCTCATCGCCAAAAAACGAAACTATACAGGGTCCGGAGAAAAAACCAGCCCGAAAAAAATCCTCAAAGCTATTTGGGCTGCAAAATGGGCCTTGTTATCCCCGGTTATTATCTTGGGCGGTATTTATGGCGGAATCTTCACTCCGACAGAATCCGCAGTTATTGCCGTGGTGTATGGCTTGATTATCGGTTTGTTCGTATATAAAGAATTAAAATGGAGGGACCTTCCCCGTATATTGATCAATTCTGCCATCATGACAGGGGCGGTTTTAGTCATTTTAAGCACGGCCACCGCTTTTGGACGGTTAATTACGATGTATCAAATTCCGAACCTGATCGGAGATTTGATTATTTCCATCTCCGGCAGCAAATATATCATTTTGTCTCTGATCATCGTGCTGATCCTTTTTGTCGGAACCTTTATGGAGACTCTATCGATCATTATCATTTTTGCGCCATTATTTTTGCCGGTTGTTACTTCCTTGGGCGTCGACCCGATTCATTTCGGAATCATTATGGTAGTCGGAGCCGAAATCGGCATGCTTACCCCACCTTTAGGCGTAAATATCTTTGTGGCCTCAGGGATCTCCAATCTCAACTTAGAGGTCATTGCCAAGGCCTTGTTGCCTTTCTTGCTGGCCATGGTCGTTGCATTGCTGATCATAGCATTCGTTCCGCAAATTTCGATGACGCTGGTGCATTGGTTTGGATATTAAGTATGGTATTTGCATCAATGGGTTACGAACCAATTGCAATTAATTGTCCAGGGTCCACGCATTTACAAAGTCGCTGGGAACCGCAGCCAAGGCGGTTTTTATGAATTTTTATTCAAACAAATGATTTAAGGGATGGTATTCACACCTCTGTTGAAATTCAAGTTGTCTTGAATTTTTCTCATGGTAACTACTACTACTCTGTCATTTAAAGAATAGGGTTACCCATCATTCAACAAACATCGACACTGGGTGGTTCGGACAAACCAAACAAACAGCGTGTATTGAAAACG
>NZ_JAYJLD010000057.1 GCF_035282765.1 Ferviditalea candida
TCTTCAACTCTGCTCTAGTCAATGTCAATGTCTCCTGTCCCATAGTGACATTATCTCAGAACAGTTACAGGGTGACATTATCACAGCACAACGACATGTTTTGAAATAAATACTTGCTTAAGTCCTAAATATTAATTATAATAATGTAACATTGCACAAAATTTATAAAATAATGTCGAAAATGTCGAACAACTGAAATTGTACGAACTTTATTTTCACCAATTATGAAGTTTTTATGCAACAAAGTGTAATGGACCCAGTAATCAAACAGATTTCCTTATATTCAATGATCCTCTCTTCTTGCTTTCCCTTATTAATAATCCCAACTGTACTGATGGTCTCAGATTATGGGATAGACTGTTCGCACCCATGGGTACCGTCCTCCTTTACTTGTCGGCAATGTTTTTTTCCACAACACAGAATACAGCCATGCGGACTTCTACATGGCTGTATTGTTCAATCAGTGTGACCCATATGGCCGGAAAGTTACCGGATCTTTTCCGGCATGACGAAAAATCCTTTTCCCGCTTCTTCCCCCAAATTGTGGATAACGACCTTGAAAAAGCTGATTTTTCTCCTCACTCCTAAATATCGGGCTGGGCTTTCCATCACCAGAACGCATTATGAGAACGAATACTTCGTGACAAGTTGATTCATATAAGCGTAGAAGCTGTTCGACCGCATGCGCAGCCATTCCGTTTCGAAAAGCGCCAGCAGCGGAGGTTTCACCTGACTTATGAATATTTCCCGTTTGCCCTGTTCAAGGGAGTAATCGTCAATTTGCATTCCTAATAATGTGGCAGCCGTCCGCAGCTGAATCATGACGGACCCGTTCTCCAAATAGACGCCCGCCAGCACATTGCGTTCCTCCGTTCCCTGTACGGAATTCACAGTAAGGATTCGGCTATCGATATTGCAGGTCATTGTCCGGTATCCGTATCGAACTTTGACCGTCCCCGCGTCTTCATTCCACTCAACCGTGCCGCCCATCCCCTCGACAAACTGCCTGACAGGCACGAAAATCGAGTCATTCCGCAAATCATACTGTTCCAAATCAAGGATCTTTTGCTGTTGACCGGCTTCCCAGCGAACCTGCAGGGGCGGATTTTGCAAAAGCTGGAGCGCCTTCGCGGACTCCGACACCGCCACTTCCGACTGGTGAATCAGCGACTGCAGCTGCTCCAGATTCGCTTCAGCCAGTCCAACTGCACCCGCAGCACCGCCGCTGAACCGCCGTTCGTAATCGGTCACATCAGCCATGTTGCGCTCAAAAGTCGGGAGGCTCGTAAACCGGGGATGCAGCAATTTGCCCGAATGAAACATGATCGGCCGGACCGAAGGAGTCAGCGGAGCGAAAACATACCCTTTCTGTTTGAAAAACCGGATAATTTCGGGCAGCGCCTTGACCGATTCGTCATGGCCGGAGCCATCATGCATCAGCAGGTAAATTTCGTGGGGGAACGGCCCCTTTTCCACCTCGCTGATCATCTCGCCGGAAGGAACATGACGGCGCTTCGAATCACCGCTGTCGATGTTCCAATCGTACACCTGGTATCCCGCCTGATCCAAATAATAGAAGTAGAACGGGTCAAAATGCCCGAAGGTCCCGCCGGGAGCCCGTATCAGCCGGGGCCGGATGCCTGCGATGCCGTACAGAATGTCCTCTGTTTTTTGAATCTGCCCCCAAAAATGATCAAAGCTGTCATATAGTTGAGAGTACTCATGATTATAGGAATGATTGCCGATCGAATGGCCTTCCCGCACGATTCTCTGAATCATTTTGGGGTTGCCTTCAGCCAATTCGCCAAGCACAAAAAATGTAGCCTGAATTCCTTCCCGCTTCAATATGTCGAGCACCTTGGGCGTCAGTCTGCTGGGACCGTCGTCAAAGGTGAGATAAACCGTGGGCTTAACCGGTACGGCATAATCCCTGGGCAGGAATACGCGCTCGCCCGAAGCCAATGTATGATAAATGTCTGCCGGATTCTGCCGAACCGCGGGACCGGCCCCCGCCTGTTCGGCCATAACGGGCGCTGCCGGCTGAAGCAAACACAGCATGCAAACCAACAGCAAACTGATAACACTCGATGCGGAGAATCTTGTCTTCTTTACCGATTTTCGCTTCATCTGAAAAACCTCCATTTGGCTCTATCAAAACCTGATATTGATAGATTATATGGAGGGTCTTTTCAGGATATGCCATCATCCTGCCAGTCTAATAGAGAAAATATGGAGACAACCCGGAGAAGCGAAGCTCACATCAGCTTTTCGGCAAAATAGGCGATTCCTTTTCCCCACTGCGATATGCTCTTTTGATCGTTATCCGGGTAAGCTACATAGCGTTCCTTGCCCTGCTTATCGATAAAATACATATCGGCGCTGTGCTCGACATCCCCGTCGGGGTTGGGGATCACTTCGATGCCGAAAGCCTTCCATACCGCCTGAAGACTCGCTTTATCCCCCGTAACAAAATGCCAATTGGGGAGCGTGTTTAAGCCGTGTGATTGAGAGAATTGCATGACATCCTGTTGGGATAAGTGATATTCATTCACATTGACTGCGATAAATTCAACCTGCTTGCTCTTATCGCCCATTTCCCGATCGGCCATGATCGCCTCCTGCGAGACGATCGGGCATATATCCGTACATACCGGATCCATAAACTGCAGCACAACCACCTTGCCCTTGTATTCGGATAGGGAAATCGGCTTTCCGTTCTGATCGGTAAGCCGGAAATCCGCCGCCGGTTTATCGGCCGCATCGTTAATCCAAATCATCTTCTTCATCTGCGCGTCCTTCTGCTGCACGTTCCAGTCGCGATACCACCAAATTCCGGCGGCGACGGCTATTGCCAATGCCGTGATGATGGACGGCAAAATCATTTTTCGCTTCCAATCCGCAAACATGAAACCCCTCCCCGCAAACTTCTTTTTTCCATTATATTCTTTTATTTTCTTCTTTTCGCCCGAGCGGCGGAATGCCAGTTTGACGTTTTTGTGAAAATGGAAAAAAAGCCCATTTGTCGCCGGCGAATGACGCACATCCGTTCAAAGCGAAAAACAGGCTGATCTTAAAAATAGGATAACTGGCCTTCACCGCTCAACACAGCTTCACCGCCAAATAGCGCTTCACAGCTGCTTCACGGCTTCCAGCACTTCCTCGACGTGACCGGCAACCTTCACCTTCCGCCATTCCCTGGCGAGCTTGCCCTGCTTGTCGATCAGGAAGGTCGAACGCTCCACGCCCATGTACTCTTTGCCGTAATTTTTTTTCAATGTCCAGACCCCGAACATCTCACAAATCCGATGATCCGTGTCCGCCAGCAGCAGAAACGGCAAGCCGTGTTTCTCGATGAATTTGACATGCGACTTCAGATCGTCAGGGCTGATTCCGAGCACCTCGGCATCCAGTTCCCCGAACTGCGGATGAAAATCGCGGAAGTCGCACGACTCCGTCGTGCATCCCGGTGTCATGTCTTTCGGATAAAAATAGATGACCACATTCTTCCCGCGAAAGTCGCTCAGGCTTACGTCTTTTCCGTTCGATCCCGGCAGTGTGAAATCGGGAACGGGTTGTCCCACTTGAACTTGACTCATGAGATCACTCCTCAACTCATTATCACAATATAATTATCATACTAAACTTTTAGAGCGTGTTCAAAAAGTTGGTCGACCGTTCAAGATCCTGCTCCCCGATAATGCCGGACTCCGGAGTTCCAGATGAACAACCCGATCGTGAAAAAGACCGCTCCGACCAGCGGGGTCGCAAGGGCAATGCTCCTGTAATGGGCGCCGTCCAGAAAATAGGCGGAAGGATAAAATCCCACGAACGCGAACGGCAGCACCCAAGTGAGCAGCAGACGAATGACCTTGTTGTAAATCCCGACAGGGTACCTGCCGTAGTTTTGGATATTCCACATCAGCGGAAGAATGCCCGTTGGCGCATCGGAAAAAAAGGATAAAGCCGCAAGGGAAATGTAGATCCCGCCGTAGATCATCACGGAGCCGAGCACCATCAGCACAAGTACGATTGGATCGTACCAAGCGAAAGCAACGTCCAGCTGAGACCACGCATAGCCCATGACTGCCGCGCCGACCAATGAACCGAACAACGATGAAGGGTCCATGTTTTCCAGCGACAGCTGCGCCAAATTATAAGCCGGACGGGTCAAAATGCGGTCCATTTCCCCTTTGACAATGTACCGTTCGGTAAATCCCCAAAGGTTGAAAAAACAGTTGAAAATCCCGTAAGGAATCATGAAATATCCGTATATGAATACAACCTCCGCTTCCGACCAGCCGGCCAAAGCGGCTGTATGGCGGAACACGACGAGAATGAACAGCAGATTCATCAAATTGAAGGTCAGGTCGGAAATCACTTCAATCCAGAAATCGGATCTGTAGGTGAGCCGGGTTTTCATATAATTTTTCAGATAATCGGTCATCAATGATAAATAAAACATACGGCTACCCCCCCTGAACAAACAGCCGTCTTCTAGCTGCACGCCATACCCAGAGAATCGGCACAAGCAACAGCAGCGTCCAGAATACCTGAACCGCCAGCACGGAAGCGATTAATTCCGGTCCGATCTTTCCGGTAAATACGGAGCCCGGCAGATACGTGACTGCTTGAAACGGAAGCACCTTCAGCAGGACTTCGGCCCAGCCCGGAAAAAAAGACAGCGGAATGATCAGCCCCGAGAACAGATCGACGGCCACCCGCTTCATCCGCATCATGCCTTCATTGTTCTCCACAAAAAACGCAAACAAGCCGGTCAATATGTTGATTTGCGAATTGATCAGGAAGCTGAACAGCAGCATCAGCAGGAATACAGCCCAAATCACCGGATCTTTCGGAAATTGGATCGGAAAAATAAACGAGACGATCAGCATTCCGGGAGCGGAAAAAAGCAGCAGCCGGAAAATTCCCTCGCCCAATCCCTGCATGAATTTGGCCATCAAATAATGATACGGGCGGATCAGCTGCACCGCCACCCCCCCGTCCCGGATATCCTGGGCAATCTCCCGGTCCAGATTGTTAAAGTAAAACGCCCGCGCCATCCAAGTCACAGCGACATAGGAGGTCATCTGCTCGGCCGTCATCCCGGCCAACGTTTCTCTTCCTCCGTATATCGCCTGCCACAGAAAGTAATACGTGCCGATGTTCAAGGCATAGACCACAATGCCGCTGTAATAGTTCGTCCGATAGGCGAGCATCATCAGGAAGCGGATCCGCATCATATCCAAATATGCGCCGATCATGTCCGATTCGCTCCCTGCAGGACGGGCTCCTTGGCCGCCGCCTCGGTTTCCTGCCGCTTCCGCAGCTCTTCCACCCCGTTCAGCCTTTCCTCCGCAGAGCCCGTCTGATAAATCTGCCTGACGATTTCATCGGTATTCGTCTCCAGAATTTTGATATCGCGAATGTCTTCGTGCACGACTTTCTCCAGGATTTGCGACACACTTGCGGGTCCATGCGGTATCCACACTTTGAAGGTCAAGTCATTCTCCCGGCTCCAAACAACATCCAGGCCCTGCGTCAGGAATTTAAGCCGCTCCAGCGAAACGCCGCCGGAAAACTGCAGCACAACTTCCCTTCCGTTGCCCCAGCGGCGCTTCAGGCTGTCCAAGCTGCCGTCATAGATAATTTTTCCGTCATCCAGCATGATTACCCGTGAGCACAGCGCTTCAATATCTTGGAGATCGTGGGTGGTCAGCAGGATCGTCGTTCCATAGGTCCGGTTCATCTCTTTCAAAAATTCGCGGATTTCCGTCTTGACCAGTATATCAAGCCCGATCGTCGGTTCGTCCAAAAACACAACCGACGGATTATGAATCAGCGCTGCCGCCAATTCGCACCGCATCCGTTGCCCGAGGCTCAGCTTGCGTACCGGCCGGTTCAAAATGTCCGCAAGCTGCAGCCGCTCCACCAATTCGTCCAAGCGCCGTTTGAATTCCTGCTCGGGCACACGGTATACTTTACGCAGCAGACGGAACGATTCGATCACACCGATATCCCACCAAAGCTGGCTGCGCTGTCCAAAGACCACGCCGATTCCCCGGACGAACTTTTCCCTTTCCCGATAGGGAACATATCCGTTGACACGCAGTTCTCCGGAAGTCGGTATCAAAATCCCTGTCAGCATCTTGATTGTCGTCGATTTGCCGGCCCCGTTCTCGCCGATATACCCGCAAATCTCCCCTTGGGGAATTTGAAAGCTGATATGATCCACCGCTACTACCCGGTTATACTCTCTTTTGAATAAATCCTGAAAGGCGCCTTTCAAGCCTTCCCGATTTTTCTGCACCCTAAATTCCTTATGCAGATTGCTGACTTCTATCGCCTGCATGGGCTCTCTCCTCCAATCCCATTCGTCGCAACAATTTTACAATTTCGGGAAGCGACTCGACTTACGCCCTCAACCCATATAAAATGATAATATTGCTATTGTCAAAACATATACAATTATATATCTGTAAGTAAATATACACGAACCTTTTTCAAAGGGAAAGGACAGAATGAATCATGAGACAATCCGGTTCACGCTCTGGAATACGCATTTGGAGCATACGAATTTTCCTTGTCGCCATGCTGGCGCTGCTGGGGGTTTCCGGTTATTACGCGTATTCGATCTGGCATTTTGCCGACGACATCAAATCCAAACCGGAAACGAGCCGATTCAAGAAATTTCAGAATCAAGGAGAAGTTTATCAGCCCCCGAAATGGGAAGGCACCGAGCGCGTCAACATCCTGTTGATGGGCGGCGATTCGCGCGGACTGCGAAAAAATGAAATCCCGCGTTCGGATACCATCATGATCGCATCGCTTGACCCCGTCGGCAAAACGGCTTACTTATTTTCTATTCTGCGCGATACCTACACGGAAATTCCAGGACACGATCACGAACGGATCAATGCCGCAATTACGCTTGGAGGGCCGGATTTAGCAATGAAAACGGTAACCCAATTGACCGGGATCCCCATTCAATACTATGTCTACACGGATTTTAAAGGCTTTATCGAACTCATCGACGCCATTGGCGGAATTGATTACTACGTCGAAAAGGACATGAAGTACTCGGACGCCGCCGACGACCATGTTTATGACATTAATTTGAAAAAGGGCATGCAGCATTTGGACGGCAATACGGCTTTACAGTATGTCCGCTTCCGCCATGACGCAATGTCCGATTTCGCTCGCACCGAACGCCAGCGCAAATTTCTGCAGGCAATCGGATATAAGCTGCAGACCACCTATTCGTTGATCAAGCTGCCGCAAATTCTGGACAGGGTTAAGCCATATATTGAAACAAATCTTACCATAATGGATATGCTGAAGCTGTCCGCCTTGGGATTTGAAATCCGTTCCGATGCGGTGGAAGGCATTCAACTGCCGCCGACCCAACTGTTAAGAGATGAAAAAATCGGCGGTGCGGCCGTAATCGGAGTGAACGAACGCGAGCTGCAAAAATTCGTGGAGAAGCTGTTCAGCCGCAAGCCGGAAAACGGGAATGAACCCCCCGCAAAATCCCAATCGAATCAATCCCAATCGAATCCACAATGAACGGAGAATTCGGAGAATGAACATAAATCGGAGCAGGTCCGAGCAACTGTATCAGGAAGCGCTGCAGCACATTGTCGGCGGGGTCAACAGCCCTTCCCGTTCATTCAAAGCGGTCGGCGGAGGCGCACCCGTATTCATGAAACGGGCAAAGGGGGCTTACTTTTGGGATGAGGACGGCAATCGATACATCGATTATCTGGCTGCTTATGGGCCTATCATCCTGGGACATGCTCATCCCCATGTAATCGAGGCTATTGTCAACTCGGCGCGCAACGGCACCTTGTACGGGACACCGACCGAACTGGAAATCATTTTTGCCCAGATGCTCAAAGAGGCCATTCCCTCCATGGATAAAGTCCGTTTTGTCAATTCCGGCACGGAAGCTGTAATGACCACAATTCGTGTAGCGAGAGCTTATACGGGAAGAACCAAAATCATCAAATTCGCCGGCTGCTATCACGGGCATTCCGATTTGGTGCTTGTGGCTGCAGGCTCCGGCCCTTCAACGCTGGGGATTCCGGACAGCGCCGGGATTCCGGGAAGCATCGCTCAAGAAGTCATTACCGTGCCTTACAATGATGTTGAAGCACTGAAGTCAGCTCTTCATCAATGGGGCGATCAGACGGCGGGCGTCATGCTCGAGCCGATTGTGGGGAATTTCGGGATCGTTGTCCCCGAACCCGGTTTTCTGGAGCAAGTCTGTTCTTTGACACGAATGCACGGCGCGTTGGTCATCTATGACGAGGTCATCACCGGCTTTCGTTTTCATTACGGCGGTGCCCAAAACTTTCCGGGCTTTTCCGACCATTCCGCCATCGAGCCGGATTTGACCGCGCTCGGCAAGATCATCGGCGGCGGACTGCCGATCGGAGCGTACGGCGGGCGCAAGGAAATCATGGACCAGGTGGCTCCCCTCGGACCTGCCTATCAAGCCGGCACGATGGCCGGCAATCCCGCTTCCATTTCCGCGGGAATCGCTTGTTTGGAAGTGCTTCGGCAGCCCGGAATTTACCAGCGGCTCGACGGAATGGCCGACCGATTGGTGCGGGGAATTCAGCAAGCTGCGGATAAGCACGGCATACCACTGACTATTAACCGTCTGGTCGGAGCCTTTTCCACCCATTTCTGCAGCCATCCCGTCACTAATTACGAGCAAGCCCGGGATACCGACGGGGAGCAATTCGCCCGCTTCTTCCGACTGATGCTTGATCAGGGCATTTGCCTCGCCCCTTCAAAGTATGAAGCGTGGTTCCTGACACTCTCCCACAGCGAAGAGGATATTGAGCATACGATTGCCGCTGCTGAATATTCAATTGAAAAAATGCATAATTCATAAAAATAATCGTATCAATCGAAAATGATCAAAATGGACTAATAACCGAATTATTCGCGGCATTTATCTGTCGAATATTCGGTATTTTTATTTTCTATATTCATGCCCCAAAAATCCAAATATTTCAACCCTCACAAGGAAAAACGCTTTCACAAATTTGTGCTCTTTCTAACTATTGTCGGATGAAAAAATTCGTGTTATCCTATAAATATTCTGCCCTTCTTATGGGTTTTTTGATTCTTTACATGTACTCCCCTGCAGAGAAAGCAGGAAGAGTGATTTGGAAGTATGCAAATTTTCTGCATATTTATTCATACGAGAACAGAGCGGTATTTGTCTTGTGTTACTAAGCAATTGGAGGTGAAGGTCAGACCCACTGACCCTACAATGAATCAGAGAATGTTGGATGAAGGCCGTTTCAGCAAGCTGCTCCAAGAAGAGCATGATAGCTGCGGGGTTATCTGCATCATCGAAAAAAACGGCAAACCCTCGCGCGATAACGTGCAAAAAACGATTGATGCCTTGGTCAAAATGGAGCACCGCTCTGGCTTTATCGACGGGGAGGGCGACGGATGCGGCATTTTGACGGACATACCGCGACAATTATGGAAGAAAAGGCTTTCCGATGCCGGACTGGACGGAAAGCTCGTTCATGACGACAAATTCGTGATTGCGCATATTTTTGTGCCGCGCAAGCTGGATCTTCCGGTCGCCGGTATCCAGAGCGAAATTCGCAATATGTTTGGAAAATATGAAATTGATATTATCATGGAGCTTGAGAATCAGGTCAACAGCGAAGTGCTCGGCCCGAATGCGCGGAATGACGAGCCGACATTCTGGCAAATTGCCGGCTACTGCAAAAAAACTGACGTCATCGTCAACGACCATCTGTTCGAGCTGCATATCGACATCGAAAACCGGTTCAATGTGCATGTGGCTTCCTTGAATAACGCTTCGGCCGCCTATAAGGTCATGGGCTCGGCCAGCATTTTGCCGAAATATTTCAAGGATACGCAGGATTCGCTGTTTGCCGCTCAGGTCACCATCGGACACAACCGTTATTCGACAAACACCCTCTCCAACTTTTTCCGCGTCCAGCCTTTTTCTATTTTGGGCCACAACGGGGAAATCAATACGATCAAAAAAATGCTGTACGAAGCGGAAATGATCGGCGTTCCGCTGGTTGATGGCGGAAGCGATTCACAGAATATGAACCGTACGATCGAGACGCTGATTCACCGTTTCGGCTTCAGCTTGTTCGAAGCCATGGAGCTCATCTTCCCGCCGATTATCAATGAGATGAAGCTGTTCCGCGAAGAGCTGCAGGATCTCTATGTTTATTATCGGCAAATTTGGGGCCATTATGCCCAAGGACCGGCCGCCATCGTATCCAGATACGGCAACGAATGCGTCTTCAGCGTCGATGCACTGGGCTTGCGTCCGCTTTGGATGGTGGAAAGTGAATCTTCCCTGTATTTCTCCTCCGAGCAGGGAGTCGTCACGGTCGGCGAGATGGTCGCAGAACCGAAATCGATAGCCCCCGGCGAAAAGATCGGCGTCGTGCTGACACCAAACGAACAGGTTCGAGTTGTGGACTATAGCGGCATTCAAGAGCTGGTGCTTGAACGCGCCGCCAAACGCGTTGACTTCTCCGGCATGCGCAAGCATCTTTCCTTTGCGAAAAGTGAGCTGGATGCAGCCGCTCATCCCGATGTGGAAATCAGCGACTCGGTATACAGCGCATTCGGCTGGGACCGCGAGGGCATTCAAATGATCGAAACGATGTCCAAAACGGGCGCCGAACCGATTCGCTCGCTGGGCCATGACGGGCCGCTGGCCTGCATGAACTGGGAGCGCCAGAATATTCCTGACTTTATTAAGGAAAGCGTCGCGGTCGTCACCAATCCCGCAATCGACCGCGACCGGGAAATGGAGCATTTCTCGACCCGCGTCGTTGTCGGTCCCAGACCGGCCGTTTACGGTGAAATTGACGGGCGGCTTCGCATGGAATTGCCTGCTCCGTTGGTGATGGAGGGAACGCTCGGCGTCCACGGCCAGGATGTTCTGAACCAGCTCTCTCTTGAACAGCTGATCGCCCAATTCCGCAGCTCCGACGAACGGGCTGTGGCTGATCTGCCGATCGCTTATCCGCAAGGCACAGGATTGAAGGATGCGCTTGACCGGCTGGCAAATGACGCCATTGACGCCGTCAAGGCCGGCGCTTCCCTGCTTGTGCTTGACGATTCCAAAGTTTTTGAAGAGGGACAGCTGTGGATGGACCCGCATTTGGCGGTTTCCAAAGTAGATATTGCGCTCAAATCCGTCAAGCTGCAGTATGGCGACAATTTGCGCCGTCAAGCATCAATCGCGCTTCGCTCCGGCGCCATCCGCAATCTGCATGACATTGCCGTCGCTGTAGGATTGGGCGCGGATATCCTGTCTCCGTACTTATTGTTCGCCACCGCCGCTCAAAAGGAAGGCGCGGAAGCGGCCTACAAGGTTTATTCTGCGCTGCAGAAAGGTCTGGAGAAAGTCATCTCGACCATCGGAACACATGAGCTGCGCGGTTATACCCGGTTCTTCTCGTCCATCGGACTCAAGCCGGAAGTGTCGGAAGTCTTGGACATTGTCAATTATCTGGGCAGCGAACGCGCCGGCATCGGCTTTGCCGATTTGGAGCGGGACGCTGAACAGCGATACGCGGATCTGCGCAATCCTAAGTCAAAAGCAGCACGCAACTTCCATTTCTTTACGCGCATGTGGAAAGCGCTGAACGATGCTTCGGACGGCAGCGCGCCTTACTCCGACTATGCGGATAAGCTTCGGGAAGAAGAGGAGAAAAACCCGATTTCCATTCGACATGTCGCCGATTTCAACTTTGAAAAGGCTTGGCAGGAGCGCAAGGAGCTGTCTCCTGCCGAAGTCGACATCAGTGTCGGCGACCACAGCCTGCCCATGCTGATCTCTTCGATGTCCTTCGGCTCGCAGAACGAAACGGCCTTCAGAGCCTATGCCGAAGCCGGAGAACGTCTGAACATGGTCACCATGAACGGTGAAGGCGGAGAAATTAAAGACATGCTCGGCCGCTACAAGAAGACCCGTGGAGCGCAGATCGCTTCCGGGCGCTTCGGAGTCAACGTCGAGCTTGCGAATGCCGTTGCATTCCTGGAAATCAAAATCGGCCAAGGCGCCAAGCCGGGCGAAGGCGGACATCTGCCTGGTTCGAAAGTGACGGCGAAAATCGCCGCCGCGCGCAATGCAACAATCGGGTCGGATCTGATTTCGCCGTCGAACAATCATGACATCTATTCCATCGAGGACTTGGCCCAAATCATCTCCGAGCTGAAAGAAGCCAGCGGACGCCAAGCCAAGGTCATCGTGAAGGTTCCCGTCGTTCCGGGCATTGGAACGATTGCCGTCGGCGTTGCCAAAGCCGGGGCGGACGTCATTACCTTGTCCGGATTTGACGGCGGCACGGGCGCTGCCCGCATGCACTCCCTGCAGCACGTCGGCCTGCCGACGGAAATCGGCACGAAGCTGGCTCACGTCGCGCTGATTGAAGCGGGACTGCGGCACAAAGTGGAAGTCTGGGCGGACGGCGGCATGAAATCCGGAACCGACGTCGTCAAAATGATGCTGCTCGGCGCCAACCGCTGCGGCTTCGGAAGCATCTCCATGCAGGCCATCGGCTGTACGACCTGCCGCGGCTGCCATTTGGACACTTGCCACGTCGGCATCGCCACCCAGATTGATTCACTGGAGGAAGCAGAGGAAAAAGGACTTCGCCGGTTCGTTCCCCGCGTATATGAGCAGGGCGTGGACAATTTGGTCCGTCTGTTCAGCGGCATGGGTGAAGAGATCAAGCAAATTGTCGGCAAGCTCGGATTCAAGCATGCCCAAGATCTTGTGGGACGTTCCGACCTCTTGAAGCAGGTTGCGCTTATGGACAAAATCGATCTGGCCGATATCCTTCGTCCGGCGCCCGTACAGTTCATTTCGCCGTCAATGGAGCTCGGTTCGAATATCTCCACCTCGGATATTATGGCTATTGCCGCCGGGGCGGAAGGACGGGAATTCTTCCCCGACGCGCTCGCCTTCAGCGGACCGGTGGAAAAGGTTTGGTCCAAGGTGACCGCCGAATCCCGCATCGTCGGCTCGCGCTATGCCAGCCACCGCGTCAGAGACCGTTTTGACGGAAGCTACGACAGACTCCCGCCGGTATCCCTCGTGCTCACGGACGGCTCCGTCCCGGGCAACGGCTTGGCCGCGTTCAACGCCCGCGGCGTGAACATTACGGTGCACGGAGGCGCGGAGGACGGCGTCGGCAAAATGGCTTTCGGCGGCAAGGTCGCCGTTCTGAAGGCTTCCGGACGCACCGGACAATATCTCAACGGATCGGTCGGCAAATCGTTTGCCTACGGTGCGCAAAAAGGCTTGTTCCTGATCCAGGGCAATGCCGATTCCCGCGCCTGCATCCGCTTTTCCGGAGCGGATGTGGTATTCGGCGGAGAGCTTGCCGCGCCGCTGAAGGATGAGCTCGGATCGATCGCTTCCCGAGCCAACCTGAAAGGCTTTGCCTTTGAATATATGACCAACGGCCGTGCGGTTGTGCTCGGCGATCCCGGCCCATGGATCTGCGCCGGCATGACGGGCGGCGTGGTTTACCAGCGGCTTGTGCCGGAAATGGGACTCGACGTTCCAGCCGTCGAACGCCGAATCGCTAAAGGAGCGAAAGTCAAAATCGTTTCACTGAACGACCAGGGCCGCAAGGATTTGCAAGAGCTGCTCGGGGCGTATCGGAACGAGTTGGCCAATGCCGGTCAATCGGAGTCCGCAGCCAAAGTGGAGCGGCTGCTTAGCGATCTCGATGCACATTTTGTCCGCATTATCCCGATTACCCAACAGGCGGATCAGTCGGTCGCCACGGAATAATAATCTTTAATAAAGGACCGTCCCGAAATCATTGAGCGGTCCTTTTCTATGCTAAATCCTCTGCGTATCCATACTGCACCAAAGGTAAAGGCGGATTGGCGGCGCTTTTGAGACAATTGGACACCTTACGCAAGGTCGTGCCGACGATCGTGTATCCGGCGCCGACCTCGCGAACCAGCTTGAACAGGGGCTCGTGCTCGCCCCGGCGGCAGGTTCACTTCGCCGTTGACGATGTTGTCGATGACGCCCAGAATGTGCTCGATGTTGCCGGGCTGAAGCTGGCCGGGTGCCAATTGTCCGGCCCACTGGTCCTGCAGCTTCTTGTACAAGCCGAGCTTTTTGCCTTGGCCGCGCTCCAGCGCGTTGTCGATGCCCGTTGCCGTGGAGCCGCCGCAGGAACCGACTCCCTTGCCGTTGTTGCCGTTGCCGGAGTTCCCGTGATTGCCAATCCGTTAAGCATCTATTTTCTCAAGATTTAAGCAATAATTTTGAAGTTGCGATTTACAAACCGAAATCATGCATATGCTGAAACGGTACTGATTGGCAGAACATGCAAGACTGCATCATTGTTAAGCATTGTTTAAGCAAGATGCCGCCGTTACATCTCATTTAACGTATTTTCGTTGGGAGCGATACAGCGGCGGAAGATGGAGGGTGAAAAGAAACCACAAGCGAGGTTAGTCGCATTGTGGTTACCCGTCAAGGCTTTTTTTCCGAAGACAAGCAAAAAAGAACCACAAGCGAGAGATTAGTCTCGTTTGTGGTTGAATTAATGCTACCAGTTTCCATCTTTACGTTAAAGCTCTTAGACACCGACATTATTATTTATCCTGAAATTTTAATATATCTTCTTTTCTATTCACATTTTCTAGAGAGTTGAAAGTAAAGGTTTTCCAAGTGGAAGAATCCTTTTTATCTTCTTTAAGGCTTAAATAAATATGTTCAAAAGTGTATCCTCCCATTTTAATAAATTGTATGATCTTATAAATATCGCTATATACGTCATTTGTGCTATCTACCTTATAATTTCGATTTATGCTTATATAAATAGTCGTACCTTTTTTTAGTTCTTGTTTTACATCTTGATAACTGGGAACTTTACCGTAAGGAATTGTAGTGTATTTTTTAACTACAGGTATAGTGTTGCCCAAATAAATACTTGCTGTATCTTTATATGAATCTACACTTACGCTTCTTACAAATGACCCTAGTTCCTCATTCACTTCGTATTTCCATGTTGAAGTTAAATAATCATCCCATAAACCCTGGCCATTCCAAGACTCAGATATTTGAAACTTTAGTTCTTTATTGTTTTCTGGATACGCCATAACCCAATAGGTACCATTTTTAAAACTGTAGTTTATCTTTTCAATGACAATGCTTTGAGAAAATCTTTCCCTAATATAGCTCAATACTTCATGTTTAAATTTATATCTACTTATCGGAGACCCTTCATTAACATAATATAGAAGAATAGGAAGGATTAACATAAAAAACTTGCAATTATAATAATAACCTTCTTTTTTGTTTTCATTTCGAACCCCCTCGTATAATTAGTTTAGAAGCTCATTTTAAGTCAATTTCCAGTTGATCCGGACAGCTAGAAAGAGACTGAAATGAATTACCAGTTGCAAAGACATGATGTGTGGACGTAGCCGAACCCGTACCGCAGTCCGAAGGGCGAGGAACGGAAGTCGGAGAAGCGTAGCTTCGCGCCGATTTCACAGCCTCCTACCGGTGGATCCGGATCATCCGTTTAGAGCGATCATGTCTGAGTGAGCCTCGGCTTCCTCATCCTGCTTAACCCTGTTCCACCCGTTTTACCCCTCCTTCGGATGGGAAAGCCGGGCAGTTGATCATCGTTGTAACGTTGTCGGAATCGCCTAATCGCTATTCTGCGTCTTTGTCATGTTGTCATCAGCCACTTTAATTGACAGTGAATTCGGAACCGCCAATGACGGTGGTTTTTTGTTTTCGTCACCGACGTCAGTGTGGCGATCAGGATTC
>NZ_JAYJLD010000058.1 GCF_035282765.1 Ferviditalea candida
TTGACTCCGCCGAAGTTGGTCGCATTGTGTAATGAAAATTCAGTCTTGATTTTGTGAATGGATGTGTTAGACTTCACCTAAAGGGTGCTCCTCTCTTTGTGGATGTTGTTCTCGTCAAACACCATTCTATCAAAGATTTGGAGCATTTTTTATATTTTCAAAGAACATTACTTTCGAAATTCAGGTTTATAGTTTTGATTTATATGGGAGGATATCGGTTTATGAAATTTGCATTTAATCAAGCTACGACTATGAAGAATTCGACGCTTCAAATCGACTTGGAGTACTGCGAGAAGCATGAATACGATCTCATAGAGATTCGTCTGGACAAGCTGAAAGACTATTTAAAGGATCATACGGTAAAAGATCTGAAAGCGTTTTTTGACCGCAGCAGAATCAAGCCGTTTGCGTTCAACGCGCTCGAGTTTATCAGTTTTAGGGATGAAGAGGGTTACCGTCAAATCGTCGATGATCTGAAATTCTTGTGTGAAGTTGGAGAAGTAATTGATTGTAAAAAAATCATCGTTGTACCAAACTTTGATATCGGTAATTATACAAGAAAGCAAATTCAAGCGGAGACGGTCCGAGTGCTCCGCGACTTGTCTGATCGCGCTCAATCTTACGGGGTCAGCCTGGCCTTTGAATTCGTCGGTTATCCGAACTGTTCGGTAAATACATTTGGCCAAGCTTATGAGATTGTGATGGCTGTCAATAGAGATAACGTAGGCGTTGTACTTGATTGCTTTCATTTTCATGCAATGAACTCCAGGCTTGAGGATCTGCGGCAGGCGGATCCGGAAAAGATTTTTGTGTTCCATCTTGACGACTGTGAAGATTTGCCGGCCGGAACCCTGAGGGATCATCATCGTGTGTGGCCGGGTCATGGATGCGTGGAATTGGATGCGATTCTGGGAACACTGAAGCAAATCGGTTACAGCGAAATGGCATCCGTTGAGATATTCAGCCTGAGTACTGGGATTGGAATATAGAGGAAACGATTAAAACCGCTAAGGAAACAATGGAAAAAACCGTTCGCAGATATTTTTTGTAAGAAAAAGAGTATTGTCAACCTCGGGGAAATTTTATATGATACAATAAAAGATAAAGCGCTTAACCATTTGGTATTGTAAAATTTATATCAATTGACTTTAAAACAACTACTATTTTTTTTGATTTTAAAGGATTAAGCGCTTAACTTATATTGAGGAGGGTACTATGGCAACATTCCGTTTAACTATGGCACAGGCGCTGATTCGCTTTCTCGATGCCCAGTACATTTCGATAAATGGCGAGGAGACCAAATTCTTTCGCGGCGTTATGGGAATTTTCGGACACGGCAATGTGACTGGTATTGGCGAAGCGCTTGAGCGAAGCACGGGAGAGCTGATTCTGATTCAAGGCAAGAATGAGCAGGGCATGGTTCATGCTGCTGTCGCTTATGCGAAACAGAAAAATCGCAAGCAAATTTTTGCCTGCACTTCCTCCATCGGTCCGGGAGCGCTCAACATGGTGACGGCCGCCGCGACAGCTACGGTAAACCGTATTCCTGTCCTGCTGCTGCCCGGCGACAATTTCGCTTCGCGTCAACCTGATCCCGTTCTTCAACAACTTGAGACAGCGAACGATTATACAATTTCGGCGAATGATCCTTTCAAGGCCGTGAGCAAATATTGGGATCGCATCACTCGGCCCGAGCAACTTATGTCGGCTGCCCTGCAAGCGATGCGGGTACTAACCGATCCGGCGGAAACGGGGGCTGTCACTCTGGCGATGCCTCAGGATGTGCAGGCGGAGGCTTATGATTATCCGGATGATTTTTTCGTGAAACGAGTCCATTATGTGGACCGCAGGCCTCCGGCTGCTGAAGCGGTGGAACGGGCAGCGAAGCTGATCATGGACAAGAAGAGACCTCTGTTGATTGCCGGAGGCGGTGTTCACTATGCTTCGGCGGTGCACGAAGTCCGGGAATTCGCCGAAGCGTTTGGTATCCCTGTTGCCGAAACGCAAGCGGGCAAGAGCGCGCTGCCGTGGGACCATCCGCTGAACGTCGGAGCGATCGGGGTAACCGGTACATTGGCAGCCAATCTGCTTGCCAAAGAAGCGGATGTTGTGATTGGCGTGGGTACGAGGTTTTCTGACTTCACAACGGCGTCCAAATCGGCTTTCACAAACGCGAAGATCCAATTTGTGAACATCAACGTCAACACTCTGGATACGATCAAATTGGGCGGAACCGCGTTGACTTGTGATGCGAAGCTCGGTTTGAAAGCGCTATGTGATGCTTTGACCAAGCAAGGTTACCGCAGTTCTTACGAAAAAAACGAGATCATGGATTTGAAGAGCATGTGGAATGCGGAAGTCGACTCACTTTATTCACTTGACCATCGTGAAGGGCTCGCCCAGACAAGGGCGCTCGGCGTCATTCAGGAAACGATCGATGACAACGCCGTCATTGTATGCGCGGCGGGCAGCCTGCCGGGGGACCTGCACCGGTTGTGGAGATCCTCTGAGCCAAAGACGTACCATATGGAATATGGTTTTTCTTGCATGGGCTATGAAGTGAGCGGAGCGTTTGGTGTGGCTTTGGCTGAGCCGGAGCGTGAGGTCTACGCCATAGTGGGGGACGGAAGTTATCTGATGCTGCATTCCGAGTTGATCACCAGCTTGCAGGAAGGCAGGAAGATTACGATCCTACTGTTCAACAATCATGGTTACCAATGTATTCATAATCTTCAACGGGATCACGGCAGCGATGGTTTCGGTAACGAGTTTCGCTATCGGGACCGCATGTCCGGACGGCTAACCGGCAGTTACATGCCGATCGATTTCGCGGCTCACGCCCGCAGTCTCGGCGCCAAAGCTTACAAAGTCTTTACGGCCGAAGAACTAAATGTCGCGTTGAACAAGGCCAAACAAGAGCAGGTTACGACTTTGATCGAAATTCCCGTCGTTCCCGGAACGAACACTAACAATTATGAGTCTTGGTGGAGTGTCGGCGTGCCGGAGGTTTCCGTCAGCGAGAAGGTTGTCAAAACATATCAGGAAATGAAGAGGAAAATTCAAGCGGCTAAACTATATTGAGGTCTGAAGGAGAATGGATACGATGCCTAATTTTCCGTTTAAGATAGGTGCTCACCCTATTAATTGGGTCGGCGAAGACGTGAAGGAGCACGGCGCTGACACGACGTTCGAGCAGATTGTTAATGACATGCAGCGGCTTGGGTTGCAGGGAACCGAGATGGGAAGGAAATATCCGGGAGACATTCAAGTGCTCAAGCGTGAACTGTCGGCTAGAAACCTGCAGATTGTCTCTCAGTGGAAGTCGGTGTTGTTCTCGGATCCGGCCTATCGGGAAGAAGAGTTGGAAGCATACCGTGCACACGCCAATTTTCTGAAGGAAATGGGCGCCACTGTTATCAGCACCTGCGAGGTTGGAGGCTCCTTGCATTTCGATCCGCGACGCACTCCTTACGAGAAAGAGGTTCAGCGGCTGGATCAAGCGGGCTGGAAGAGCTTGGCGGAGGGGCTGAATGCTGCCGGCGCAATTGCCCGGAAACACGGCTTGAAGCTAACGTATCATCATCACGGGGGGACGGTCGTGGAGCGGCCGAATGAGATTGATCGGCTGATGGAATTGACCGATCCGGATCTGGTCTATCTTTTGTTTGATACCGGCCATGCCTATTACGGAGGGGCGGAACCGCTGAGCGTATTACGCAAGCATTACGATCGCATCGCCTATGTGCATTTGAAGGACGTTCGCATCGCTATCATGGAACAAGCGAGAGCAGAGAAGGCCGACTTCATCACTTGTATCCGCAAAGGCGTATTCACCTTACCGGGGACGGGTGATCTCGATTTTCAACCAATCATCGAAGAGTTGACGGCTCGAGGCTACAGCGGATGGACGATGCTGGAGGGCGAGCAGGATCCTGCGGTATATCCGGCCTATGAGTTTGCAAGCAAAGCGTTGGCTTATCTTGAGTCTTTAATATCTATGAAAGCGGGGTAACGACGGATGACCTACATCAACTTTCCGCCCGGCAGGAACTTTGATTTCGCGGCAATCGGCAGGCTTTGCATTGATTTGAATGCCAACGAGATCAACCGTCCCATGGAAGAAACCAGAACCTTCACGAAATACGTAGGCGGCTCTCCCGCCAATATTGCAATTGGGATGTCTCGCCTGGGTATGAAGACAACGTTCATCGGCAAGATTGCGAACGATCAGATGGGACGTTTCATTCATCGCTACTTAACAGACAATCGGATCGACACCGGAAATGTGGTTACGGATCGGACTGGTGCCGTCACGGGGCTTGCCTTCACGGAAATCATGAGTCCGGCCGAGTGCAGCATTCTGATGTACCGCGACAATGTCGCCGACTTAAAGCTCTTGCCGAGCGAAATAAACGAGGAACTCATCTCACGGACGAAGATGCTTCTGATCTCCGGAACTGCATTGGCGAAAAGTCCTTCCAGGGAAGCGGTGTTGCAGTCGTTGAATTATGCCAAGAAGCATGGTACCGTCATTGCATTCGATCTCGATTACCGTCCTTATACGTGGACTTCTTCCGAAGAAACCGCCGTTTATTACAATTTGGCCGCTGAAAAATGCGATATAATTCTGGGCACCAGAGAAGAGTTTGATATGATGGAGCGCTTCGAGCATAATCCGGAGCGCAGCGATCAAGTAACCGCCGCCAAGTGGTTCAACCACTGCGCCAAGATTGTCATCATCAAACACGGAAAAGAAGGATCGATTGCTTACACGAAAGACGGAGCCAGCCACCAGGCCAAGTCTTTTCCGGCCAAAGTCGTCAAGACTTTCGGCGCCGGAGATTCATATGCGGCAGGTTTTTTGTACGGTTTGATTCAGGGTTGGACCCTGGAGAAAAGCATGGAATTCGGAAGTGCCGCGGCCAGTATCGTCATTTCCAGCCACAGTTGCTCCGATGCCATGCCGACATCGGATCAAATCAAAGAATATATCGGACGCTGCGAACGCGGCGAAATTGTCGTGTAAACCATTTTTATTCCAAAAAAAGGGGATATCGCAATGAATCAAGTGTTGAAGAACTGGATCGGAGGAAGGTGGGTCGACGCTCGAACGAGCCTGCATGATCCCGTTTACAATCCGGCGACGGAAGAGATTCTCGCTTATCTACCGCTATCCACGAGAGAAGATGTTGAACAAGCGGTTGAAGCTGCAAAGGAAGCATTCAAAACATGGAGCAGCACCCCGGTTCCGCGACGGGCCAGAATCCTGTTCAAATACCAGCAGATGCTCGTGGACAACTGGGAGGAGTTGGCCCGTCTTGTCACTCTAGAGAACGGAAAAAGCTATAATGAAGCCTATGGCGAGGTGCAGCGCGGGATCGAATGCGTAGAGTTTGCCGCCGGAGCCCCGACTCTGATGATGGGCAAGCAGCTTCCCGATATTGCAACGAATCTGGAATCCGGCATGTTTCGGTACCCGGTAGGCGTTGTAGGCGGTATCACCCCGTTTAATTTTCCGATGATGGTGCCTTCCTGGATGTTTCCGCTCGCGATCGCTTGCGGCAATACGTTTGTGCTGAAGCCTTCGGAGAGGGCGCCGAGTCTGGCCAACCGCCTTGCCGAGCTGCTTCATGAGGCAGGCCTTCCTGGAGGGGTATTCAATATTGTTCACGGGGCGCATGATGTCGTCAACGGCATTTTGGAGCATCCGTCCATTTCGGCTGTTTCCTTCGTCGGCTCCCAGCCTGTGGCCGAGTATGTTTATAAGAGGGGTTCCGAGAACGGAAAGCGAGTGCAGGCGCTCGCCGGCGCCAAGAACCACTCGATTGTCATGCCGGACGCTGACCTGAATCTTGCCGTAAAAGAAATCATCAACGCCGCTTTCGGTTCGGCCGGCGAACGCTGCATGGCCTGCTCCGTAGTCGTGGCGGTCGGTGAAATCGGTGATACACTCGTCAGGAGGCTGGTGGAAGCAGCAGATAACTTGACGATCGGCAACGGGTTGGAAGAAGGAGTGTTTCTGGGGCCGGTCATCCGTAAACCTCACCAAGAAAAGACATTTAAGTATATCGAAATTGGGGAGAAAGAAGGTGCTCTGCTCTTACGCGATGGTCGGAAAGACGCTGCATCCTGCGGCAAAGGTTATTTTGTCGGTCCAACACTGTTCGATCAAGTTCAAGCCGGGATGAAGATTTGGAACGACGAAATTTTCGCACCGGTGCTGTCCATCGTTCGTGTCGGAACGTTGGAGGAGGCTATCGAAGTTGCCAACCGCTCAGATTTCGCCAACGGGGCTTGTATCTTTACGAAAAGTGGAGCTGCCATGCGGCAATTTCGCGAAACGATAGACGCGGGTATGTTGGGTGTGAACTTGGGCGTTCCTGCGCCAATGGCGTTCTTCCCGTTCTCCGGCTGGAAGAAGTCGTTCTACGGCGATTTGCACGTGAACGGAACGGACGGTGTGGAGTTTTACACTCGCAAAAAGATGATAACGACCCGCTGGTAATGGCGGGATATCTGATAATTGGAGGTGGACTATCCATGACACTCGTTTCTATGTCGACCATGCTGAAGAAGGCACTGGAAGGAGGATATGCAGTCGGCCAGTTTAACTTGAATAACCTGGAATTCACGCAGGCAATTCTGTTGGCGGCTGAAGCAGAGCAATCTCCTGTGATTCTTGGGGTCAGCGAGACATACATCCCTTATATGGGAGGTCTGAAGACGATTGCGGGGATGGTGAAGTCGTTGATCGAACATTACCGGATTTCTGTTCCGGTCGCTCTTCATCTCGACCACGGATCCTCCTATGAGGTATGTATTCGCGCAATTCACGCAGGTTTTACCTCAGTTATGATCGACGCTTCGCATCACGACTTGGAACACAATATAGATGTATCGTTACGTGTTACGGAGGCTGCCCATGCTATCGGAGCATCCGTCGAAGCGGAGCTCGGCCGAATTACCGGCAGAGAGGACGATCTCGTCGTTAATGCTGAGGAAGGCATATATGCGGACCCAGAGGATTGCGTAAGGCTGGTGCGCGAGACGGGGATCGACTGCTTGGCTCCCGCTCTTGGCTCCGTTCATGGCCCTTATCGCGGTCAGCCGAAGCTAGGATTCGAACGGATGGTCGTGATTCAGCGGCTTACCGGCCTTCCGCTTGTTCTGCATGGTGGCAGCGGCCTGCCGAAAGAGGAGATTCTGCAGGCGATTTCCTGCGGCACCGCCAAAATCAATGTCAATACCGACAATCAAATGGCTTGTACGGCAACGATTCGAGCTTACTTGCAAAAAAACACCGATGCGTACGACCCAAGGAACTATTTGATTCCGGCGCGGGAAGCGGTTCAAGCGTCGGTTCAAGACAAGATGCGGCTGTTCGGCAGCGCGGGGAAATTCGGGGAGAGTTTACTTCCGCAAACTCACTATATGTAGGAGGAAGTATTGATGACAAAGATAAAAATCGGCATTATCGGGGCCGGACGAATCGGAAAAATTCATGCGGATAATCTGCTGCTGCATCCGAGTGTGGAAATCGTCGCGATCAGCGATCTGTTCGCCGGACCGGAACTTGAGGCTTGGGCGTCTGCCCGGGGAATCGATACTTTGACCAAGGACAGCTCCGAAATTATTCAACATCCGAATATTGACGCCGTGTTTATATGCTCCTCCACAGACACGCATGTCCCGCTCATCAAGCAGGCTGCTAAAGCGGGCAAGCATATTTTCTGCGAGAAGCCGATCAGCATGGAGATAGGACAGACGGAAGAAGCGCTTGAGGCGGTTCAGCAATCCGGCATCAAGTTCCAGATCGGCTTTAATCGCCGCTTTGACCATAATTTTAAGCGGGTGAAGGAGCATGTGGCAGGCGGCACGATCGGCGAGCCCCAAATTGTGAAAATTACGTCCCGGGATCCAAGCCCTCCATCAAGGGATTATATTAAAGCATCTGGCGGTCTGTTTATGGATATGGCGATCCACGACTTTGACATGGCACGATTCTTGTCCGGCAGTGAGGTCGTTGAAGTGTACACGCATGGGGGCGTTCTCATCGATTCGGTGTTTGCCGAATTCGACGATGTCGATACTGCGATCATTACCCTGAAGTTCGCCAGCGGTGCTCTCGGCGTCATTGACAACAGCCGCAAAGCGGTATACGGGTACGATCAGCGCGTGGAAGTGTTCGGTTCAAAGGGCAGCGTTTCGATTGCGAATGATCACCCTAACACGGCGGTAGTAAGTACGGAAAAAGGCATCTCTTCAGATAAACCTTTGCACTTCTTCCTTGAGCGTTATACAAAGGCATATGTGGAAGAAACCCAGAAATTTATCGACAGCTTGGTTACCGGTACGCCTGTTCCGGTTGATGGCCATGACGGACTGCAAGCGGAGCGAATTGCGCTTGCCGCGAAGCTGTCCTATCGCTTGAACCGCGCCGTCAAACTCAGCGAGCTTGAAGAGTTGCGCCGCTAAACGGCAATCCAATTATAGAGAGGTGCTTAATTTGTCTAAATTGATCATTACTCCTGATTCCTCTGCGTCTGCGGACGGCAAGCTGATCTCCATCACGCCGGAGTCCGCAGGTTGGACATACGTTGGATATGATATGATCAAACTGCATGAAGGGCAGTCTTTTCGAAGTGAAACGGGGGACCGGGAAGTATGTCTCGTTCTGCTCAGCGGGGTGGCGGATGTCTCTACCGCGAGTGAGCAATGGAATGCAATCGGTCGAAGAATGAACGTATTCGAGCAAACGCCGCCGTACTCCGTGTATGTGCCGAATGGGGATTTTTATAAGGTTGTAGCGCGGACTTCGTTGGAACTTGCGGTTTGCTCCGCTCCGGGTCGAGGGGGCCATACGGCTCGCCTCATTGCGCCGGAGCAGGTTGGAGTGGAGATGCGTGGCTACGGCAATATCGAACGCCGTATTCACAACATCTTACCGGAGCAAGAGCCGGCCGACAGTCTGCTTGTGGTAGAAGTATACACGCCGAACGGGCATTGGTCGAGCTATCCTCCGCACAAGCATGACAGGGACGCCTTGCCGGAAGAATCGTTTCTGGAAGAGACATATTACTTTCGGGTGAAACCTAGGCAGGGCTTTGCGATCCAGCGGGTCTATACAGCCGATCGCTCGCTCGACGAGACACTCGTCGTGGGAGATGGGGAGGCGGTGCTGGTACCGCGGGGTTATCATCCTGTGTCCGCACCTCCAGGATACGACGTGTATTATTTAAACGTGATGGCCGGTCCTCACCGCACTTGGAAATTCTGCAACGATCCGGATCATCATTGGATCATGACGGAAAATTCGAAGGAATAAACTCAGGATCTTGAAAGAATTGTTGAGATTGCTCATAATAAATGTGAAGGAGGATGATGCCATTTCATCCCCCAATCTGTCAGAGGAGCCAGTATGAAAACTACTATTTATGACGTGGCCAAACAAGCCGGGGTGTCAATCGCAACTGTTTCCAAAGTTATTAGCGGAAAGGGTAAGATCAGCAAAAAGCGGCGCGAGCAAATTCTAAAAATCATGGAAGAGCTCAATTACCAGCCGAGTATGATCGCTTCCGCGCTTGTGGGGAAGAAGACCTATACCATAGGGCTATTAATACCCGATATTTCCAATCCCTTCTTCGCGGAGATTGCGCGCGCGATAGAAGATCAAGCCCATCAATCTGGTTATAGCATTATCATCTGCAGCACGGATAACAAAGACGAACGCGTTGAGCGATATATCTCTTTGCTAGAGCAGAAAAGCGTCGACGGTATCATCATCGGAACCGGTGTCGAAAATATTGAAATATTGAGGCGGCTTGAAACGAGGTCTATTCCCTTCGTGATGATTTCACGGGAATCGACAGCACTGGCAGTGGATACCGTTGTTTCCGATGATTATATCGGGGGCATTCTGGCGGCGCAACATCTTGCCGAGCTCGGACATCGCCGGTTTGCCATACTTTCCGAGAATTTGAAGGTAAGCAGCAGCCGCGAACGAATCCGGGGCTTCAAGCAGGGATTATCGGACATGAATATTCCGTTTGACGACAAAAATATTGTCATCTGCGATTACCGGGTGGAGGAAGGAAGGCGGTGCGCTTATGAATTGCTGCAATATACGGAAAAACCAACGGCTATATTCTGCTGCAACGATTTGCTCGCGATCGGCGCCATACAGGCGGCCAAGCAATTAGGGATCAAGGTGCCCGATGCTCTTTCGATTGTCGGCTTTGACGACACCATTCTGGCTAGCGTAACGGATCCGCCGCTTACGACGATCGCTCAGCCGATTGACCGGATGGGTAAACAGGCTTTCAACCTTTTAATCGATAATTTGATGAATAGCGAATCCGTCAAGCAACGGATCGTTCTCCGGCCTGAACTTATTATTCGTCAGTCTACGCAGCATGCGAAACGTTGATTGATTTAAGCAAATTTGTTAAATACTCAACTTTCGCAGTATGAAATTGGCAGATAAGCCTTGATGTAGTTGGGTAAAGCAGCAACCCACTGTTGGAGTTGACGCTGGATCAAAGAATTGATCCTCTTTCCGACTTTTGTGGCGATTTCGTTGATCAAATCAACCAATTGTGCAAAGCAACGGCCCAGTCAAGCGTGCCGACTTCATCGCAAAGCAAATAAAACAGTCCGCCAAAAGACCGCTGATCCGTACTCTGCCGATGCTGCCAAGCGAACAGACTGAAAAAATTAAACAACATATGAAAAATTTGAAAAGACTATTGAAATAATAGTCATTAAAACCTATAAAGAAGACAAAAATAATTATCACTTGTATACCTTCAATGCTATTGTCGGCTTCTCCCCCAATTTGCTGCATGTAAAGAAATTGGCACAGAAAGTTTCCCAAATGGAGATGCCCATTCTGCTGCTCGGGGAAAGCGGGACCGGAATGGAGCTTTTCGCCCAGTCGATCCACTCGTCCAGTTCAAGATCGCGGCATCCCTTCATTGCCGTCAATTGCAGCGCCATTCCGGAAAGTCTTGTGGAAAGCGAATTGTTCGGATACGAGAAAGGCTCTTTTACCGGCGCCAATCGGGATGGGGGAAAGGGGAAGTTTGAAGCGGCCAATTTGGGGACAATTTTTCTGGATGAGATCGGCGATATGTCGCTTCACGTACAAGCCGTATTTATTACCGGTTACAAGGGATTCAAATGCAGCTTCCTTCCCTTCGCGAACGTAACGATATTATTGAAATCGCCCAGCATCTGCTGAAAAACATGAATGTTTCCTCCAAAAACCTTTCGAATGAAGCGAAGAAAAAAACTGATGGCATATCATTGGCCCGGAAATGTACGCGAGCTTCATAGTGTACTGAACGATGCGATTTTTCTTGCTGAGGGGGATCAAATTAAAACCGAACATTTCAAGTTTGACAGCGTTTCCGTTGATCGTCAGGATGGGGATAGCGAATCGACTCCATCGTTAATAGAGGCAGAGATGATGGCCATAAAGAAATCACTTGAGCTGACGTCCCGAAACCATCAGCAAGGCGGCGAAGCTGCTTCAAATTGGTCGCAACACCTAAAAATTTTAGATTGTGGATGACGAACGGTCCGTAAGGGAAGAATTAGCATATATGCTTGCTCTTGAAGCCGTAAAAAGCAATGTCGTCTAACCGGATTTGCGTTTGAACCTTGAAATTTAGCATGTTGGATCGAAGTTCCCGCATGATGGTTTTGAAGCGTTTTCAAATTTCGGCTTGTCCCGTATAATGGAGCCAGCATTGAATGGATATTTCAAATCATACTTCAACTTGGGAGGCCTTTACATGAAACATCTCAAATCCATCTTGCTGTGGGGACTCATCTCGCTTATCGGCGCCGCGGGATTTGCCGTGCTTGCGTTGAATCGCGGGGAGTCCATCAATGCCATCTGGCTGATTGTCACCGCAGTTTCCGTTTATTTTGTCGCTTATCGTTTCTATAGCCGATTTCTTGCCCGCAAGGTGTTGGCGCTGGATGATAACCGCAAAACTCCCGCAGAACTGAATAATGACGGCAAAGATTTTGTTCCGACGAATAAATGGGTGCTGTTCGGACACCATTTTGCCGCGATCGCGGGAGCGGGCCCGCTGGTCGGTCCGATTCTGGCCGCGCAAATGGGTTATCTTCCAAGCACCCTCTGGATCATCGTCGGGGTTGTTTTGGCCGGCGCCGTCCAGGATATGATCATCCTGTTCGCTTCCACCCGGCGCAACGGGAAATCGCTCGGAGAAATGATCAAGGAAGAGATCGGTCCGGTCACCGGCTTTGTCGCCATGATCGGGATTCTGGGCATCATGGTTATTCTGTTGGCCGTGCTTGCATTGGTCGTTGTAAAGGCGCTCGTCGGCAGCCCGTGGGGGATGTTCACCATCGCTGCAACGATTCCGATTGCCATCTTCATGGGAATTTACATGCGGTATATCCGCCCGGGGCAAATCGTTGAAGGCTCGGTGATCGGTTTCGTGCTGCTGCTGTTGTCGCTCTTCGGAGGACAGTATGTTGCGCAGAATCCGGCTCTTGCGCAGATGTTCACCTTCAAAGGCGAGACGATTGCGCTGATGATGATCGCTTACGGTTTCATCGCTTCCGTCCTGCCGGTATGGTTCCTGCTCGCGCCGCGGGATTACTTGAGCACCTTCTTGAAAATCGGCACCATCGTCGGTCTGGCCTTCGGCATCCTGATCGTCGCGCCGAATCTGGAAATGCCTGCCGTTACCAAGTTTGTTGACGGTACAGGACCCGTATTCGCAGGCAACCTGTTCCCGTTCCTGTTCATCACGATCGCTTGCGGCGCGGTATCGGGATTTCACGCGTTGGTTTCGTCGGGAACCACACCCAAAATGCTTGAGCGTGAATCTCACATCCGTCCGATCGGTTACGGCGCCATGCTGATGGAGTCATTCGTTGCGGTTATGGCTCTGGTTGCCGCCAGCGTGCTTACCCCGGGCGCATACTTCGCCATCAACAGTCCGGCAGCGGTAATTGGCACAGATGTAATGCATGCGGCTCAGACTGTGTCTTCTTGGGGCTTTACAATTACTCCGGATCAACTGGATGCTTTGGCCAAGGACGTTGGGGAAACCAGCATCCTGTCCCGTACGGGCGGAGCGCCGACGCTTGCGATCGGTATGGCGCACATTTTGTCCAATGTCGTTGGAGGCAAAATGATGATGGCGTTCTGGTACCATTTTGCCATCTTGTTTGAAGCGCTGTTTATTCTAACCACCATCGACGCGGGAACGAGGGTCGCGCGCTTCATGATCCAGGATATTCTCGGCCATATCTATAAACCGTTAGGCAAGACGGAATCCATTCCTGCGAACATTTTCGCTACTGCATTAGGTGTTGCAGGTTGGGGATACTTCCTGTATCAAGGCGTAATCGATCCGCTCGGTGGCATCAACACCTTATGGCCGTTGTTCGGTATCGCGAATCAAATGCTGGCCGGCATTGCCCTGCTGTTGGGAACCACGATTCTTTTCAAAATGGGCAAAAAAGCCTATGCATGGGTCACACTGGTGCCGACCACCTGGCTTTTGGTGGTGACCATGACTGCGGGCTATCAGAAGCTGTTCCATGAAAATATCAAGATCGGATTCCTCTCGCACGCTCAAAAAGTTCAGGAAGCCATGGCGGCCGGAAAGCTTCTTGCGCCCGCGAAATCGATGGATCAAATGAGGCAGATTATCACGAATGATTATGTCGATGCCGCGTTGACCGCCGTGTTCATGACAGTTGTTCTGTTCGTGTTGGTTTCCTCAATAAGGATTTGGCTGAAAATCTTGAACAACCAAAAGCTCGAGCTGCGCGAATCGCCTTACGTCGCGAGAGAAAAAGGGGCTGGTCCGAGTGCTGCGTAAATTGACAAACCTGCTGCGCTACCGCAAGCAGTTTCTGGATCTGTTGGTCGGCGTGCCGAATTATGAACGGTATGTGGAGCACATGGAAAAGCATCATCCGGGAGAGACGGTCAAGTCCAGAAAACAATTTTTCTGCGAAGCGCAGGAAGCCCGGTACGACGGCAAGGGCGGCAAGGTATCCCGCTGCTGCTGACGGGAAATAAACGGAATCTAAAGAAGAAGAGCGGGAGAGAGCCTGCTCTTCTTCTTTTGGCTTGAATCTGTCGGAGCAGTGTTTGCCCTATCAAACGCTTTCATATTTAAAATTGTACTTTAATATTCCGATACTCAAGTTCGCTCCTGTGAAGCTGAATAATATCATCAGGCGTAATGCATCACGATGTTCGTGCCTAACTCGAGGGGAAGGAGCATATTTTATGGTATTTTAACAAATCACTTAGAATCGAGCAGCGTTATTTTGTTCCTCCCGGTTACGTTTCTGAAGACTCTCTCCGGAAACAATTGAGTGCAATGGGCGGCCCCACCAACTTGTCATTGATGGAGGATTTTCTGTTCAGTAATCATCGTTCTCGCCCTTGTAAGTTCAATTCATAGGTTTGTTCAATTAGCTTCTTGCCCCATGTGTTGCTTCCATGCTCAGCAATTTTCCTAAATCCCGCTTTCATGTACATTTTGATCGCCGTTTTCTGATCTTCCGTAGTCTCCAGGAATACATGTCGATATCCTTTCTCCTTGCAATACTGCATCGCTTCGTTCAGCAGTGTTCTTCCAAGACCAATCCCTCTGAATTCAGGATGATGAACCATCTTAATTGGGCCTTTTGTGCCGAATGTCCAACGATTGCGATAGCGCCAATCATTTTGCCATTCACTTCCGCAAACCAAAATCTGTCCTTTTCAGAGATGTAGCGTTCAAAAAAGTCATGAAAAGTTTTGCAGACATAGCCTTCAAACACATGGTTATATCCGAATTCTTTCGCATAAATCTACCCATACAGGTGAATTAAATAATCCACATCTCCCGGTTTCAGTTCGCAACGAATGTTAACCCTTGTTTCTATAAGCCTTGATTTCCGCGATAAAGTTTTTGCAATTATTCCCATACTCTCTACGACATTTGTTTGATCTTGCTCCGACAAGCCGCCGATGATTTGACGGATTTGACTGTCAGACAGCTCATTGAGTTTTGAAAGCGTATCTTTCCCTCGATCTGTCAGGTAAAGATAATACACCCGACCATCTTCACCGGACTGTTCCCTGTATATGAGGCTGTGCCTCTCAAAGCGTTTAATAATCCTGCTGAGATAGCCGGGGTCAATTTTTAGTTCTTCAATGAGCTTTTTGGCGGTAGAATTCTCTGTATGTCCGATTTCGTAAAGAACAAGGGCTTCCGATAGCGAAAATTCGCTATCCGGCAAATGCTGATCCAGCAGCCCAAGAATATTGGTATAGAACCGGTTGAATCTACGAATAACATGTATCAAAGGCGTATACGCGGAATTCATATGGATGCCCCCACAATTGCGATTTTGCATTATTTTGGCAATTTTATTTGACTGAGTCAACTATTTTCTTAATTGACTGATGCCCCTGTATTGCGTCAACGACATCGAGTATTAACCCTGAATTTCGAAAGTAATGTTCTTTGAAAATATAAAAAATGCTCCGAATCTTTGGTAGAATGGTGTTTGTCAGAACATCAATACCCAAAGAGAGGAGCACCCTTTAGGTGAAGTCTAACACATCCATTCACAAAATCA
>NZ_JAYJLD010000059.1 GCF_035282765.1 Ferviditalea candida
CAAAGACAGTCCAAGCCACCTAACGGTGGCTCGGAACACTACAAAAGTGACATTTTCTCGGACGAGTTAAGGTGACATTTTCTCAGACGTTTGACACAATTATTTCTACAATTTGGTTTAGAAAATTGTATGTAAATATTTTAGACTTAGCCCTCTATTTCATCCGACATCTAAATCATCAGGCTGCCGCCGGTAACATCAAGCACGGCTCCGGTCACATACCTGGCTTCATCAGAGACCAAAAAAACAACGGCATCTGCAACTTCTTCAGGTTGACCGATACGTCTCAATGGCGTTCTAAGCGCAGCTTGTCTGCTTAATTCTTCATCAACGCTTTGCGTCATTGGCGTATCAATACGTCCGGGTACGACTACATTTACACGAATGCCTGAAGGACCATATTCACCGGCCAATTTACGGCTTAATCCCAGCAAGCCCGATTTGCTGGCCGCATAATGAGCAGATGTAACCGGACTGTATGTTCGAGCGGCTTGAGAACAGATATTGACAATTCGTCCGCTTTGATTTTCGACCATCATTTCGAGCGCGACTTGGCTGCAATTAAAAGGTCCGTTCAAATTAACGGCAATTACCCTATTCCAATCTTCAATAGTGATATCTTTAAATGGAATGGGTCCCTTTGGACCTTTAGGGGAGATACCGGCATTATTGATGAGTATATCTACTCTCCCGAAACGATCTTTTATTTCACGCCCGCCTTTCCTTACAGCCTCCGTATCCGCAACATCCAAGGGAAGATTCATGACCTCCACATTGTATACGGCAAGATCCTTAGACAACTCATTTAATGCGTCTTTATTTATATCACTAAGTATAAGGTGACTTCCATGCTCGGCCAGCTTACGGCTGATCGCTTGTCCCAGACCTCCGGCGGCTCCTGTTACCCAGCTTACATAATTCTGCAGCTTCAATTGATATTGCTCCTTTCAAGCGTGTTTTCGTATGTATGAAAATTTAAGAATAGCTCGTTGCCTGCCGATTCCAGTGTATTTTTCTTCAACATTTTTGTCAACATTTTCCATGGCATTATAGTTGTAATTATTGTCCGATTATTTTGCGGGAAATTTGTCATCAAAAACGGAAGGCACCATAACATTTGTCTCTAGGCTTGATCGAGCGAACCATTTAACTTATGAGTTTTCCGCCTAGAATATTCCTTTTTCCGTAGGAATATCCAGACCCCGAACAGCAAAATCATCATAGCCAGAAGCTGTTTGTATGTAACCGGCTCATTGAGCAGGATCAACGCCAGCAGCGTGGAGCCGGCCGGCTCTCCGAGCACCGTCATGGATACGGACGCCGCCCGCAAATATTTCAACAGCCAATTGAACAAATAATGGCCGAACAGAGTCGGCACCGCTGCAAGCAGCATAAACACACCCCATTCTTTCAGCCCGTAACCGCCAAGCGGAATTGAGCGGAAGAGGTTGTAGACGGCAAGCAAACAGGCAGCCAGAAAAAAGGAAAAGAAGCTGTATACATAGGCGGACATGGTCTCCCTCAGCTGCTTGCCGATCAGCATATGCACGGCAACTGCGGCTGCGCCCAGCAAGGATAGCAGATCTCCTTGCAAGGAACGCAGCGTAAAAGAGAAATCATGCCAACCGATCAGCATTGCCCCGATGACCGCGATCCCCATGCCGACAAGCTCGGAGCGCTGCGGTTTTTGCCGGAACCACCAGATTCCCGCAAGCATGACAAAAATAGGTTCAAGCGTGAGCAGTGAGGTCGAGCTGGAAACCGAAGTAAAACGCAGCGAAGCCATCCAGAGCAGAAAATGCAGCCCCAAAGCACCGCCTGTCGCCAACAGCAGCAGCCATTGTTTGCCGGTCAAACGGGAAATTTCCCGCCAATTTCCCGCTAACCAGGGAAGCAGCAAGACATTCGCCAACCATAGCCTGTACATGGCAATCACAGACACCGGAGCCTCGCTCCACCGGACGAATATCGACGAAAAGGAGATGGCTGCAATTCCGATCGCGACGGACAATGGAATCAGTACGGATAGCATTTTGAAGTTAGGCATAAGAATGGCGCGCCTCCGGAAAACATATGGACTTTCGAATCTGACATGAATAGTATAAACGAAATCGATCTGGGCTTCATTAAAAACATATTTTTATCTGTTAAAGATCAGGAAATAACGAAAAATCCGTTTCTGACTGCATATAATGAGACCCGCAGCTTGGGCTGCGGGTCTTAGGTGTTTTTACTTGTAAGAGATTAATTCTGCTCGGTTACTTTTTATCGGAAGATGTGAATGCGTAGACGTTGCCGTCGAACGCGCCGACGACCAGGGTGTTGCCGGAAATCGCCGGAGATGAAGCGACCCATGCCCCGATTTTATACTTCCATTGAACTTGTCCGTTTTGCTTATCTAACGCATACAGGTTCCCGTCATTAGAGCCGATATAGACCGTCCCGCCGGATACGGCTGCAGACGAGATAATGCCGCCATTGGTCTCGGCGCTCCAAAGCTTGTTGCCGTTATCGGCTTGGAAGGCCTCGACTTTGCCGTTCGGAAAGCCCATATAGACGACTCCGTCGACAACAGCCGGGGAAGATCCCGTTGTATCGCCGGCGATATATGAAGTGCCCGAAACAACGCTTTTATAACGCCACAGTTCGGCGCCCGTATCCGCATTCAGCGCGACGATCAATCCACCGCCGTAACCCATATAAATTTTACCGTCCGCAACGGCCGGCATGGAATGCATCCAGCCTCCGGCCGGACGATTGCGCCACAGCTCTTTGCCGTCCTTCGCGTCCAGCGCGATCAAATACCCGCCGTCCGCCCCGACGTACACTTTGCCGTCCTTCACGACCGGTGAACTCTCGGTAATCCAGCCGCCCGCAAGCTTGGCCGTCCACACCGTTTCTCCCGTCCGGGCATCAAGAGCCATCATTTCCCCGCCGCTCTTCGAGCTGTAAGCCTGATAAACGACACCGTCCGCAACGGTTGGCGAGTAATACATCCAGGCGCGGTTTACATCTTTTTCTCCTATCGTCTTCTCCCAAAGTTTGCCGCCTTTTTTCGCATCAAGCGCATACAGCGTTCCGCGAATGGAAGACGCATAAACAACGCCGTCCGCTACTGCGGGAGAAGATTGAATTTGCGCATTCGAAACAAACTTCCATTTTTGCTTCCCTGACTTCAGATCCAACGCCAGCACGCTGTTCTGGTCCGATCCGTTCTCGTCTCTCGTGCCGATGAATACACTGCCGTCTACTACGGCGGGCGACGAGGTGAGAATCGTACCGTCGGTCAAATGGCTCCACGCCAGCTTCAGATCCGGCGCCAATGCGTCCAGCGCTTCTCCCGTATGCTGCGCATTGCCGTGGAACATCGGCCAGCTTGCGCCCATCACCGGTGAGACGGCCTCATGCGCATCGACCAGCGTAAAGGTGCTGCTCTCGGACCAAGTGTGCTTCCCGTCATCCGAGACGCGCACTTCAATCGTATGCTCGCCGAGCTTCTCTCTGCCCGCTACCCATTGTGCCGACCATGTCATTTCGCCGCTGTCGCTAAGCGAATTCCATTGTCCGCCGTCAATCCGGTAATGCGCTTCCGTCACGCGGCTCGTCGTGTTATACGCATTGACCAGCAATTGAACGTTGCCGTTCGGCACTTTGCTGCCCGGAGCCGGATTGACGATGACCAGGCTTTTCTCGACGCCGTACATTTTGTATGGATGGGTTTCCTTCTCGCCTTTAAACGAAATGACGCGGAAGCCGTTCGGCGTCTGGTCGATCGTATAGGAGCTGGAGTTGGTGACGACATGAGCCGCCGATTCGATCGTATCGGTCGCCACATCGTTCACGTGCGTATGGCCTATCAGCACGAGACGGGTATTATACTGCCCGAGCAGATCGATATACTTCTGCGCTTCCGCCGCATCCGGGGTTTGCGGGTTGTTGAACGGCTTATGTGTGATGACGACGATTTCCTTATCCTCGCCGGTTTGCTTCAGATCGGCCTTGAGCCATGTCATCTGGTCCGCCTCGCGCATGCCCATATTGTTTTCCAGGACGATAAAATGTTTATTGCCGTAATCATACGAGTACCATTCCGGCCCCAGGTGAGTGCGATAGCGGTCGATTCGGGCCGCGAAGTTCGCTCCTCCGGTAAAATCGTGGTTGCCCACGGCGGGATAAACCGGAAGCTTGGATGTGGCCGTGCTCGCCAAAAAGTCCATGAACTCGGCGTCCGACGCGCCGTTCGTAATGTCTCCGCTGATGGTGATGAAAGCGGGCGACCCGGTCAGCTCGTTCAGCTGCGCCAATTGCCCCGTGAATCGTTCGCGGTTGTTGGTCGTTCCGGCTTGCACGTGTACATCGGCAATCCCGGCAAATTCGAAATTCGGTTGTCTCGAATCGGGCGCCGGCTGCAGCGCGAAATTCGATTCGCGGCTCTCTTTGGGTTGAAGCTGGCCGAGATTTTTATAAAACTGCGGAATTTGATATTCATTGGTCTGCACCTTATACCCGCTCGGAACGGTTACGAACACGATATCCGTTACCCTTCTGTCCGTGTTTACCGACAAGGTATATTTGCCCATCGAGTCCGTCTGAACAATCGATTCGCCGTCCGATACGCGGACTCCTTCGAGCCCCTGCTCTGTTTTGTCCTGTACGCCGTTCCCGTTCTTATCGGCAAAAACGATCCCGCTGACCGTCGCTATCGGCGTTTCCGCCATAACCGGCTTGATGACGGCGGCAAGCGCCAATCCCGCCATCGCGACGGTGGTTACGATATGAATTTTTTTCTTCATTCGTTTCAATTTCTGTTCGAAAGACATTAATGCTCCTCCTTCTTCGTTCCGATATTTGCAGAATGATTCCTCACAACTGTAACTCTTCTGAAAACTAATCTTTGAACCAAGTCCGATGGACATTCCCCCTTTCAAAAACTTCACACCAAATGCGCTTAAAACTATGCCATCATCCGCTCCATATACCAGAAAATGCCGAAGGCGAACACGGTTGCGATTGCGGTCATTTGCACCGACCTTCCCCAATTGAATTTGCGGATATAGAGCAGCACCGGCAACAGCAGGGAGATAATCAATAGTTGTCCCAGCTCTACACCGATATTGAAAGCGGCCAGTGTCAGCAGCGAGCTTGCTTTAATAGCGCCAGTCATCCTCAATGCCCCGGCGAAGCCGATCCCGTGTACGAGCCCGAAGCCGAATACGACAAACGGACGAACTTTGCTTTCGCTAAAGAAAAACGCCTCCACAGCCACGTATGCGATGCTCAGAGCAATTAACGGTTCGACGATTTCCGGCGCTGCGTACAAAACATGGAAAGCGGTCAATCCGAGAGTTACGCTGTGGGCCAGCGTAAAAACGGTCGCAACCTTCAACACGGACCGGAAGTTTTTCGACGTCAACACCAACGCAACGACGAACAGAATATGGTCTAAGCCGATCATGATATGGCGAAAGCCCAGTTGAATTAACCGCCAGGCTTGTCCGATTAAATTGGCTTTGCCCAGCTCCATCAACCTGTCGCTGCCGTTGAAAACAAACTGCCCTTCCTTGCCTTCCCATTGGTAAGCGGCAATATTGCGATGCATCACATCGTTATCGTCGAAAAAGATTTCGTAATCGACTTCGATTCCCTTGGAATTCGACGCATTCGGATAGCTGAGGCTCAGATCGGCGTAATAGCGGCCCAGCTTGGAAATCACCTTCGTTTGGACAAGCTTCCCGGCGACCTCTTCACCCTCTATATAGATCCGAAGATGGGAAAGCACATAGTCGGCGACCTCTTTCTTGTGCTGCTGTAACAGCCGGAGCAGTTCGCTTTCGGGGGCATCCGGACGGGCTTCCAGCATCGCGACACGCCCCAATTCGTAATAATCGAGCATCAGCTCATACTGAAGCTTACCCGGTACGGCGGATATTCGGGAGAAGCCTTCGCTGTTATCCGTATGCGCCCGCACGCGGGATGACGGGAATAAAACAACCAATATCAGCAGCATGGCGATCAAAAAATGGAACCATTTTACGCGCAATTTCGACGGCCTCCACTCGGTGTTTGATTTTTTTCTTGAACGGTACTCATTTTCTGGAAGTTTTGTTTGGGGAAGATTAATTATAAGTAACCTTTTGGTAAACATGGAAAATAGATTATATTATCCTATTTTTTTGTAGGACCATGGATCCGGACGATGCCGAGCAACATGGAATTTATGAAAAAAAAGGCGCACCCTGAGCAGACCGACTGCTGCTTTGGGCGCACCCCTTCCGTATTCAACCAATGAAACAAAAAAAGCTTCCATTATTACAGGAGCTTATAAATAGTCAAACCGTTCTTCCCGTTTTATTCTTCTTTACGAAAAAGACGGCCTCCTCCTGAGGCTTGGAAATCGTCAGCTTTTCAAGAGTTGTTACTTCTCCGTATTCACAACACGGGTGGTCTTTTTTTATTGGTTAGCAAATATTATAGATTGCGGATAATGCTTAAAAAAAACTTGTAAATGAAAATTTTGATATCACAATATGGATACTGCGTAACAGGGACTACGATTTTCCGCCTACATGAAATCGTCACCCCGAAGCTCGGCGATTTTATCCAACCGGTAATACAACGACTGGCGGAAGTCCGTTTTCTCCCACCAGCACATGCACGCCTTGGAAAAGAGGGCGCATCGGCACATCGTGACCGTCAGAACGAATTCGGAATTCAAAGACCTCTCACCCCACTAACGGATAGGCTCTTGCTTCTGAGATGGTCCGAAGATCGAACGAAATGAGATACCCTCCTTCCTGATCATCCGCTTTGAAAAGCAGTTGACCGAACGAGTTGGCAGCGGCGCTTTCCCCGAAGAATTCAGTTGTTTCTTCAATCCCTATTTGATTAGTCATAGCTACGAACACCTGATTTTCTGCGGCCCGGCTTTGAATGTAAACTTGCTGCACATGCCACGATCGGATGAGCCGGATCGATTCCCCCTCGATGTCTTCCGCCAACTCCAAAGTATGTTCTCTCGTGAAATAACCGGTCAGAAAAAGCTCCGGAAACAAGACGATATCCGCCCTTTGCACTTGGGCTTCCTCCAGATATCGTTTCATCGTCTGCAAATTCGCTGTCTTATCCAGCAGCTTCGGCTTGGATTGGGCGAGAAAGATATTAGGCATTCCGTCTACTCCTTTTGAAACAGTTTTGCTGTCCTTGCTATACGCAACCGGTGTTCTAACGGAGCCGCAGCTCAAGCGTGTGCGTGCTCAGGCGCTTCCCTCTTCCCTCGTCTCTACGAAAAGCGGCGTATCCGCGCCAAGAGAGCGCCGAACTACCGTATAATAGATCAAGCCGAGCAGCAGGTAACCGATGAAGAAGTACGGAAAGATATTGTAAGGCGCGGCCGGCTCCGGATAAAACGTACCGATAAGCGGAATGGCCATGAACACCAGCCCTCCAGCTCCGGTTGCGATATGCTTCCAGCTCAGCTGCCTGATCTTCGCCATATAAACCGGAGCGCTGATGGAAATGAGAATGTAGGCGAACAGAAATCCATAGGTGGCGATCGTGCCGATATAGGCGTAAGCGGTCCCTTCATTGACTGCCAGCATCGCAATCGGCACGCCGATGTTAAGCAGCGAAGAAATCGTCACGGCGACATGCGGCGTCTGGTTGCGGCTGTGCGCGGAACTGATGGAGTTGTGGAATATGCCGTCGTGCCCCATCGCGTACATGACCCGACATGACCCGCGAAGCGGCGTTGACCGATGCCAGCGAACAAGAGAAAAAGCTGATGGACGCGCCAAATTCGATGATCGGAATAAACCATTTTATTCCATAAGCGGTCGCCAGATCATCGATCGGCGCGGTACTTCCCGCAAGCGCCTCCAGCGACGGAATTCCGAGCACCTCCACATACGCCATCAGGGCAAAGAACAGACCGACAACTGTGGTACTGATGATGACGGCCCGCGGTATCGTCCGGTAAGGGTTACGCGATTCGCCCCCAAGCGTTGCGGCGCTCTCAAACCCGACGAAGGCGAACACCCCAAGCACCATCGCCGTCTGGATGCCGCCGAAAGTTACGCCTTCCAGCGAAAACTGCTCGACATCAAACCGGAATCCTTCTTTCACAAGCACAATAACGCCGACGACCGCGATCAGCGCGACCGAGACAATTTCCAGAACGAGCGCCAAAACCGCCGACAACCGGATGTCCCGGTAAGCAAACAGCCAGATGAGCAGTCCTCCGACCGCATAAAAGACGACGGACGGCACGCTCAGTCCGAGATGCTCCATAAAGAGCTTGCCGAAAATACCGAGCCCGATCAAAGTCGCCATCGCCGTGAACAGGTAGGCCACGATTAATCCCCATCCGGTCATAAAGCCTGACGTTGCGCCGAGCCCTTTGGAAACGAACGTATACAGGGCGCCGGAAGAAGCATATTTTTGCGCGAATACGGTAATGTTGAGGCCGACCAATATTAATCCGACGGTAATGATCAGATAGGTCAACCACGAGCCGAAGCCGGCGCTAGCGACGACAAACGGAATGGCAAGCGCAGGCGTGACGGTGGGCGCAATGTTGGCGAACGATTGGGCGATCGTGTCGGTGAACGACAAACAGTTTTTTTCAATCCCGCTTTTTCGGGAACCACATGAATTTGGGCCATTATCCATCATCCTCCTCTATTGTATGAAGCAAGCCCGTTTGCAAACGACACTGGCTGTTTCGTTCGCTAATGGCATTTTGAAGCTTTCGTGTCGCATATCGGTTTGTTCGGCGGCACGTCGAGCGCGGGGTTGCTGTTGAAAAAACCGGTCGGTTTAAGCGAAAAACCGATGTATGCGGTCGGCATGACCGGCCAATCTTCGGGGCGCGGAATATGGTGGTGGCCCATCGTATACCAGACGACGATGTCGGTGTCGGCGATCGTCCGGTCGGCTTCCGTCCACGCGGATACCCCATCGCCTCCCGGATGCTGGTTCGGATAGTTTCCGCTCGCATGTTTCTCGTCGGCGCTGTAAGGCGTCACCCACAGTGGCTGCCGATAAAACCGGCACGCTGCATCAGACTGGAATCGGGCGACGCGAACGGCAAACAATTTTCGCCGGTCACCAGCTTGTAGCCCACGGAGCCGCCGATTTCGTTTTTGACGTTGTCGTTCACGAATTTCCAGTACCGGGCGGTCGGAATGTCCAGCCGTCGGGCGCCTGCTTCTCCGTCGCCAGCAGCGTCGATTCGGCGTAGAACGCGTTCCCGTAAGGGTTGTTGTCATCTTTCGGAGGGGCGACCGTATTTACCTCGTACACGGAGTTGTTCACGCCGTCGATTTGCAAATCGAGCCGCATATTGAAAAAGTGTTGGTGGTTCGGGGCATACAAGTTCGGGCCGATCATGGCGCCGTATTTGGGGGGATTCGCTGAATCAGCGCCGCCGGTCGACAAAATGCCGGTCAGCTTCACTTCAAACGAAATCGTGCCGTCTTGATAAAAACACCAGAAAAACCCATATTCGTAGTTGGCCACGGTGGAGATGGAGGAAATAACGAGCCTCCGCGAGCGCCGCACTTCCACATCGTTCGTGCGCCAGTCGGTATGTTTCCAGAGAATGCCGTAGTCTTCCTCATGCAGGCAAACGGCGTTTTTGATTTTAATGAGTTCGCCCCGGCTGCTTGCCAGAATCGCGTCAAAATATTGGATATATCCGACGCAATCGCAGCCGTATTCGAGGCTGTTGGCGAGCATTCCGATGCCGTATTCTCCGGCGTCAAACGCATTTTTCGTATATTGGGTAGGCCCTGGGTCGCCATACGGCACGACCATTTCTGACAGCGAGGCGCGGTATAGAATCGGACGTCCCTTGCCTCCGTCGTTATAGCTGATCGTGTGAAGAACGAGTCCTTCGCGAGCGTTGAAGCTGAAGCGGAATTTCCACTTTTGCCAGCTGAGTTGGTGTCCGTTGATGGTAAAGCTCGGTCCTTCCGGCTGCGTGATCGACAGCGGCTTCAGATCGGAGCGAAGCGGTTCGACACGGTGGGCGGTGTAGTTGTAATCTTTGAACGCGTAAGGGGCGGCGCCGTAGTCCTCGACACGGATCACTTCCATCCGGTTTAGATCTACGACAGCGATGACGCCTTCAATCGGATGGGCGTAGCCGTTGTCGCCCGGATCGCTTCGTACCCATGAGAGTGTCCGGGACAGCCGCCTCGTACTTTCCTCTTCGCTGCCGAAGTGGCCGGATGACCACGGGTCGACCATTACCAGACTCATGTCGGTGATGCCGCGCCTCGCCAGCGCCGCCTGAAACTCGGGGCACGCCTTGACGGCGTTCTCGCATTCCTCGAATTCGTCGAGCATAATGCTTGGCTGTGCGCCGGGGATCAGCTTCCACGAGACAACCCTGCTTTCCGTCACCGATACGACTGCTTCATAGCAACAGCCATCAGCATTGTCGAGCAAAATGATAAACGCTTCGCGCACAAACGCCATGCCCGGTTCGTAAGCGAGCACAAAGGGCTTGGACGGTTCGTGCAGCGATACCGAGACGAACCGGACGGAAGCGGGCAACTGCCGCTCATGGCGAACAATGGCTACGGCGGAGGCGATTTCCGCTTCAGTGAGCGGTTCGAGCGGATGAAGAGAGACGGCTCCGGAAGGAAACATCGTTGCGGACGAATCGGTACTCATTGTTTTTTCTTCACTCCCATTCTGTTTTTTTATATCACTTTCGATGACGCATGGCATCAATTCATAGCTTTCAAACTTTCGGGAACGGTTTGCCCGCCGTCCACGATGATGGTTTGCCCTGTGATGTAACCCGCTTCTTTGGAAGCCAGAAAAACAGCCGTATAAGCAATATCCTCGACACTGCCAAGCCTTTTCAGCGGGATGGAGGCAGCCATTCCGGCCAAATATTCCTCGCCCAAACTTTGCAATCCCTCAGTCATGATGTTGCCGGGCATGATGGCATTGATCGTGATGCCGTGATTGGCCAATTCGAGCGCCGCGCTGCGCATCAATCCCAGCTGTGCGGCTTTGCTCGCTCCATAATGAGCCCAACCTGCATATCCCGTTACCGGCCCTGTAATGGAAGAGGTGATGATGATGCGGCCGAATTCCGCGAACTTCAAATACGGCAAGCACACCTGTATGGCAAACAGCGTTCCTCTTGCGTTTGTGTCCATTACGGCATCCCAGTCCTCCGCAGCCATCGTCATCAGCGGAGCGTTCGGGAAAATACCTGCATTGGCGCAGAGGACGTCGATACCTCAGGCATCGGCCACACGTTCGGCCATCTGCTGCATCGAAGCAACCAACTGTTCCTGGCTCTCAAATAGCGAAATCGGCACACCAATTCCTTTGGCCATAGCCGCATTTGTTCTCGACATGTCCCTTTTCATGACCGCGCACACTTGCTCTAGAATAAAACTAATGCCTATGAACAAGACTCACAGGCATTGTTCTTATGCGTGCTCTCTGCTGTTTGGTTATGAAGTTACTTTGTGATAAGGACCGTCCAAACAATTAATATAGATCTCAATCCCGGGTAACTTGCACAGCCCACACAATTAGGGTGTTATTCATAATACTTGTAATGTCATAATAATTATCCGTTCAAGGAAGTCAGATAACGAATCCCTGACAAATTCCATTGCGATAGTGCTCCCGAGGAAGTTCAGTAAATCTTTAAACAATCGATTTTGATGGATAAACATGATCTCTCTATACAGGAAAAGAAAAAACCTGCATTTTTTCAGCTAGTGTCCTCAAGCAAATATATTTATTTCGTCAACAATCCGTCAACTGCCGTAAAACCTATCCCGAATCTCAAGCACAAAGCGTGCTTTCTACAATTTATTCGGCAGGGCTTCGGGCTAGTGAAGGAGCCCATCTGCAAATTTCGGATATTCACAGTGCGAACATGCGCATTTTGATTCGTCAAGGGAAAGGGAACAAGGATCAAACTACTTATCACCTCATTTATCTTGAAAAACAAATCGAACTGGTCGAGCAGGATATCCGTCGCCGGTTAGCCGACAAGCAGGAAGCATTGGACCTGCTGACCACGATACCGGGTGTGAACGAACAGGCCGCCTCCATCATAATTGCGGAAATCGGGACGAACATGAACAACTTCAAGGACGATCATCATTTAGCCGCACTCCATCTCTACATCGTCGTTGATGGTTAATTTTGAACAATTAAGGGATTTCAGATGCCTCGGAATCATTTACCAAACTGTCCAAATACAACAGCTTGCACTTATCGATTCGATTTTTCGAACAACAAAAAGCCTCCAGGTTTTTCGGAGGCTTCAAATTACTTTTTATCGTTATTCGGCAATAAGCTGAAAAGGAAGATCCCTTCGACAATTGAATACAAATCATTATAGTAAAAATTCGGGTAACGTTTGGCATTATTCAATTTAGCATGTTCTGGAGGATGAACATGATATGGTTCCGTTTCCGTTTGATAATCCTCTTTATCATGAGACTCAGAGTGAAACTTTGCAAGTAACGTTTTTTTGTCAGAAGCAACCCAATCGTAATAAAACTCCTTAATGAGTTGTTGCTTCGTTAAATTTTCTGTTATGTACAATAGGGAGCCGTCCGAAAACACGATAGTTGCTCTTTGGACGAGAAAAGAGCTGTTTAATCCCGTGCTATCCGTCTCCCTGATGAGTTGAATAGCATCGCCAAACGTTTTTTGAAGCTCTTTGAGATTGGTTTTCGGATTCCCGATCATAAATCTCCAATTTCTCTCAGGAGATTCTTCCATTCTTTACCTTCCCGTCCCCACTGCCAGTCATCCGTAGTAAATGGATCGCCTTTTTCCCCTACAACCTTTTCATATGAACCACCATAACGCTCTTCAAAGAAATTAATCGTCTTGACGATTTCCTTCAGTCGCTCAACTTTGTATCTTGCCTCATCCATGTCAATCGTGTTCAATTCCTGGCTCTCACTCTCAACAAACCGTTCAACAACATCACGAACAGGAATATGTTCTCCAGTTGGAGATACCCAAATCGTACTGTCAGATATGCGAGCATGCTTGTTACGGTCAGCACGTTCTACACCAATCAGCCGACCCGTTGCGATCCATTTGTTTATGGTTGTGATGCTAACCCCAAAGAAACGTGCCAGCTGCCCTGTCGTATACGACTTACCTACATCTTCTTGCTGTGCAACAGTAGCCACGATCCCCCAATATTTTTTCAACTCTTCAAAAATTACCGGATTGTTGACGTTATATAGATGTCTTTCGAGAATATCCCGTACATTGTCCTGCAAATCGACCTTAACGGGCGTTGTCTTTTGCAAGAATGTAACGAGCACCTTCAAAACGACACTTGCTTCTTGAGGTTTTTCTTTGAACGTATCGAGAACTTGTACAAACAGGTTACGATCTTCCTGACTTATTGCCATACACTTCACCTCTCTCGCCTCCTATTTTACCCAATATCTACACAAATCGCAAGAGAAACTGAAACCAAACTGCAACCCCACTAATATATGTATAGACATAAAGCACCTCAAATATGCATGAAACAATAAAAAGACCCAACTGCTAATCAGTTGAGCCAGTTGACGCCGTTATGGTGACATTAAAATCGTTATCTAAGGGCATAGTCGAACTTTGATTTGTTTACGTTTCTTTTAACGATCTTCCCAAGCTTAACCACCCCCGGCTTTATTCCGATTTTAGCAGGACTTTATTTGTTATAGCAGAGGTTTATTTGGTGTTACATTAATTTTTTCTATCAACGCACAGCACTCCACATGACGTGAGACGATTGAATCGATGTCAATTGAAGAAAAATGCTTCCGGCGTTCGCGGAAACATATCAATCGGCAAAAATGCCATTCTTAAAAATGCACGAGTTGTCAAAATGAATATAATTTGATTGAATATCCTTCAACGAGTTCCTTCGCTTTTGATAGTTTCATACAGCTTCGCATATTCGCATTTTTTTGCTCCTATATTTAAAAGCTTGTTTAGCGATATCGTTTTTTGCCCCAGCACAGCTTTATTCAAAGTAGCCGTTGATAAAACATAGAATTCCCATTGGGACAGATCAAGCGGATTAAGGGTCGCCTGGTCTATGTGTTTCAGCACGCAAAACACATAGACGTCGGATTGGCGCTTTTGTTCGGTATCATATTCATTGGCAATGCTGTCCCAGCCGTAGGTAGGCTGGATGCCAAAGCTTATTTTTGACAAATTCTGTTGGCTCCAAGACTGAAGATATGCAGAAGTTTTGACTTCTATGCGAATGCCCTCCTTGGAAAGCAAATCATATTTATCCCACGATACACTAATACCCTCTGTAATACCAAGCGCCATAGCAACTATGAATTCCGCCAGTCTGCCTCTTTCTGTATTACCAATAAGATCAGAATACGCCCAGGCCCAAAAATCTCTAAGCGTGCAGACATCGCCGCCTGCATTCAAAAATTGTTCGTTGCCTGTCTTTTTCTTTATTTCAATGGCAGGATAGCTGCATCCGTTTTTAGCGATTTTCATTTCCATATATCTTCCCCAGTTATATCTCTCTATTTTTTTGCTAAAAACGTACTCAATGTTGGAATAAATGGAGCAAATATTGTCATATGGTTGGCGATTGACTGTATGAAGGCGTTATATTTCTGAGCGAACGTTGGCTTACCTGCAGTTATTCGCATCTCCTCAATCTCGGATACAATCTCATCACTATTTTCAAGCGAAGCTGCCAACTGTTTCAACGTCTCAAAAAGCTGCTCATCGTTTTCTGACAGCGTAAAATTAACTGAATTATCAGTCGAGTTAATATTAACTTTTCCACTTTCATTATTAATGTTATACATATGCGTTATGCTACCAAACGCAGGCTTATGATATCTGGATACTTTTTCGACTTCAATCTGGTAGTGATCCGGGATACCATGCATTCCTTTATAAAAGCCTCTGTCGATTACGATAAATTGTTCCTTGCTACCAGTGGGTAGCGTCCTTTCAATAATATCCTCTTCTTCTATAGGCACTTTCGCATCGTCAATGAATATCTTTTTGCTGTCGATGAGTGCCTCAATCCCTTCATGGATTTCGCCGTTCTTTTTCAGAAGTTTAACTTTTTCGGTGGGAAATTTGCCTAAAAAGTTACGCATTTGCAAATCCTCCTCTTTTATAAAATAAATAATACTATTATAATTCATGACTAATGCCAGCTAATACTTTGTAAATTATTAGTAGATAAAGCTGCAAAGCCTCTTTATCTTAGCTGGATTCCTCATGATATTCATGA
>NZ_JAYJLD010000060.1 GCF_035282765.1 Ferviditalea candida
TCTTCGTCAAATATTATCCTCAAGCGCTTCGTGCGTCAAAGATGAAAACATGCGTAAAAGCGAGAAAAACGAAGAAAACATTAATTTATTGAGGGAGGATGTTCGAATGGAATACGAAGTTCTGGAATATAGGGTTGAGCAAAGCGTAGCCGTTGTCACATTGAATAGGCCTCCATACAATCCTCTAAACAGCCAGATTTTTATGGAATTGGTTCATGTTTTGGAAACGATTGAGGATGACGACCAGGTCCGTGCGGTGATTCTGACCGGTAAAGGCGATAAGGCGTTTGCCGCCGGTGCGGATGTCCATGAGATGAAAGGTTTGGATCGGAAAGGGATTGCCAAAATGGCGAGATTGGCGAGAGCTGCATTCAATTCCATGGAGCTGTTATCCAAGCCGATTATCGGCGCGGTCAACGGACTGGCGCTGGGCGGAGGCTGTGAATTGGCGCTGGCGTGCGATTTGCGCATTTGTTCCGAACATGCCAAGTTCGCTCTGCCGGAACTCAAGCTCGGAATTATTCCCGGAGCGGGCGGGACCCAGCGTTTGCCGCGAATTATCGGGCAGGCGCGCGCCAAAGAAATGATTTTGTTTGGGGAGACGGTGGATGCCCGGAAAGCTTATGAGATCGGTCTCGTAAATAAAACCTTGCCGATGGAAGAGCTTTATGCAAGTTCCATGGAGTGGGCGCTCAAATTGGCGGAAAATCCGCCGATCGCCATGCAGGCGTTCAAAAGATCCATTAACACCGGAATGAATGTGGATTTGGAAAGCGCTTTGCTGATTGAGGATGCCCATTCCACGATCGCTTTCTTGAGTGAAGACCGAAAAGAGGGAATGACCGCATTTTCTGAGAAAAGAAAGCCTAATTTTGTTGGGAGATGATTGGGTATGCGTTTTAACGATGTTGTATTGGTGGAGGGAGCGCGCACGCCGTTTACCCTTTTTTGCGGATCGCTCAGGGAAATTACTGCGATTGACTTGGGTGCGATCGCGGCGAAGGAAGCGATCCGCAAAGCGGGAATCGATGCGGAGGAAGTCGACCAAGTCGTGATCGGGAATGCTTATCAGTCCAGTAAAGATGCGCATATTTTGGCGCGCCATGTCGGCTTGAAAGCAGGCGCCCCCGTATCGACTCCGGCATTGACCGTCAATCGATTATGCGGTTCGGGTCTGGAGGCGATGATTTCCGCTGCACGGATGATTCAGACGGGGGAATCCTCCGTCGCCTTGGCGGGAGGGACGGAAAATATGAGTCAGATCCCCTTTGTCGTGCGGGGTGCCCGCTGGGGTATTCCGTACGGCGGAGGGAATGCCTTGGAGGATATTTTGTGGGAAGGTCTGACGGACACCTATGCCGGATGCAACATGGCCATCACGGCTGAGAATTTGGCGGAAAAGTATGGATTGACCCGCGAAGAGATCGATCGGCATGCGCTTCAGAGTCATCAAAGAGCGCGCGCGGCGAGAGACAAGGGCTATTTGCAAAAAGAGATCGTTCCGGTGGAGGTCAATGAAAAAAAAGGCAGCAGGATCGTCGAATCCGATGAGCAAATGAGAGAAACCTCCTTCGAGAAATTGAGCAAGTTAAAGCCGAGGTTTAAAGTTGGGGGCGTGGTGACTGCAGGAAACGCCAGTTCGATCAATGACGGCGCCGCGGCGGTGATTCTCGCTTCAGCCCGATATGCCGAGCAGAGGGGGTTAAAGCCGATCGCGCGCCTGATTTCTTGGGATGTAGTCGGAGTGGAACCGACAATCATGGGAATTGGTCCTGTGCCGGCGATTCGCGGCGCTCTGAAGAAGGCGAATATGACGATGGGCGATCTCGATCTGATCGAAATTAATGAGGCATTTTCCGCGCAATACTTGGCATGCATGAAAGAGTTGGATTTTAATCCGGAATTCGGGAATGTGAATGGAGGAGCTGTTGCCATAGGCCACCCGATGGCGGCCACCGGCGGCAGGATCACTTTATCGTTGATTTACGAGCTTGCCAGAAGGGAGGGGAAATATGGAGCGACAGCCATATGCATCGGCGGTGGCCAGGGCATTGCCGCAATTTGGGAAAGACTCTAAGATGAGGGGGTTTGAAGCATGCGCTCGAATGAAGAGGTTATGACGCTGCCCCGCCTATTGGAAAAAGCAGTGCAGTCCAATCCCGACAGAGAAGCGATCTATGATCGCACACGCAGACTGACGTATCGTCAAGTTTTGGAGGAAAGCAACCGGTTGGCCGACGCTTTGACGGATCGGGGAATTCAAAAAGGGGATCGCGTGGCGGTGGTTTTGCCGAATTGGCACGAAACGGTGATCATTTATTTTGCGGTATCCAAAATCGGAGCGATTCTGGTCCCTTTTAATCCCAAGTATCGTTTGCATGAAGTCGAGCACATTCTCAAAGATTGCAGACCGAAACTGATTTTTATCGGCGAAGAATTCGATCATTTTTTGGGAATGGGGGTGATTGTTCCCTGGATTCACGATATCGTTTCAGTCCGCTTCAAGAAAGAAGGAACAACGCCGTTTACAGAATTGATCGCCAGGGGAGGCGCTCTATCTTCTGTTGTCGAGCTTGATCCGCTTCATGATGATTTCTGCATTTTATATACGTCGGGCACAACGGGTCTTCCAAAAGGCGTCGTTCTCACCCATTATAATCTGGTAACGGGTGCCCGGAAAGTGGCTTCAGGGATGAAATGCACGTCGGAAGATGTTTTGATCATCAATATTCCCCTCTTTCATGTGTTCGGCATGGGATCTTGTTTGATATCGGCGATTATTTCGCAGATGAAGATCGTCCTCCAGGACAAATACAGTCCGAGAGGCACCCTGGAATTGATTCAAAGTGAAAAAGTAACCATTCGCAATGCGGTTCCGGCCATGTTTCTCATGGAATTGAATCAACCCGATTTTGGTGCTTATGACTTGTCTTCATTAAGATGCGGTTTGATTGGCGGGGCTCCGGTGCCTGCAGAGCTGTTAAAAAATATCCGGCTAAAAATGAAGATGGAGATATTGGGCGGTTACGGGTTGACTGAAGTGGGCACAGTTGCCCAAACGAAGTATGCGGATCAGGAAAAAAACATTCTGGAAACGATCGGTCAAGTTCTTTCCGGCACTGAAGTGAAAATTGTCAACGACCGCAGAGAATCCGTACGCTTCGGCGTCGTCGGAGAGATTGCCTGCAAAGGCTTCGGCATTGTCAAAGGCTATTATAATGCGCATGAGCTGACAAGGCAGGCTTTCGACGGTGAAGGTTGGTTTTATACGGGGGATCTTGGCACATTGGATGACGACGGATATATTCGATTTATCGGCCGCAAGAAAGAGATGATCATCCGCGGAGGCTACAACATCTACCCCCAGGAAATTGAAGAGATCCTTTACAAGCATCCGAAAGTTTTGGAAGCGGCGGTCATCGGACTGCCTGATGAAGTGATGGGTGAGGCGGTTTGCGCTGCCATCAAATTAAAGCCCGGAGTTGAAAGTACCGCGGAAGAAATCCTCGAGCATATCAAGGGGAAACTGGCAGATTACAAGATTCCCAGCCATATTTTCTTTGTGGACGATTTTCCGGTAACGGCCAGCGGGAAAATTCAAAAATTAAAGCTGCAGCAGGAAATCATCGAAAGGCTAGAAGGTTAAACGAAATTTGTAAAGCGCTTTCAAAAAAGAATGGGAGGGATTTTCAATGGATCATGGCAGCTTCACAAAGCAATTTGTTACGGGGGAATGGGTGTATCGCGGAGTCAAGGTGGCCAAACGGATTAAGACGGGTATGATTCATGTCAACTACCAATCAGTGAATGAAGAAGCGCATATTGCTTTCGGAGGAGCAAAATCCTCGGGGATCGGACGTTTCGGCGGAGAATGGGCGCTGGAAAAATTAACCGCGGTCAAATGGATCAGCGTTCAGGAACAGAATGGCCAGTACCCGTTCTTTGCGTCCTGAAACTGGTGATCAGTATCAACTATTATACATCGAGGGCTGCGGAGGGTTCAATGTATAAACATGAATACGCATTTCAAGTGAAATGGGCGGATACGGATGCGGCGGCAATCGTATACTCTCCGAATTTCTACAAATGGATGGATCAGGCCACGGCGGAGTTGTTTCACGCGCTGGGTTTCCCTTTATCCAAATTATTTGAGGAGAACTATGGAATTCCTCTCGTTGAATCTCGTTGCGAATTTAAAACACCGGCCGCTTTTGAAGACAGGCTCCGAATCGAAACCGGCATCGTGAAATTCGGCGATAAGTCAATGAGGTTGGAGCATGAAATTTTCAGACAGGATGAATTGTTGGCCAAAGGATACGAAGTGCGGGTATGGGTAACCATTGATCGCGGGAAAATCAAAGCCACATCCATTCCGGAGAAGGTGCGCGAAGCCATAATAACTTATTTTGGGGGTAATGATTAAAATGAGAAAAAAATTGGGTATGATCGTCATTTTGCTGCTATGGATTGCGCTGGTTGGTTGCAGTGCTTCAAGTCCTTCCAATGAAACGAAAAGTTCGCAGGCAAAGCCGAGCCCGAGCGGCAAAGCCGAGCCGGCAAGCGGCAACGCGGGAGACATGGTGAAGATAGGGGTTGTGCTTGCGGAAACGGGGCCTGCTTCAGGGCTGGGCAAGCCGGAAATCGACGCGATTCGATTGGTCAAAAAGAAATTGGAGGCCCAAGGCGGGATGATCGGGGGCAAGAAGGTTGAAATCATCATGAAGGATTATGAAACGGATGATACGAAAGCGGTTTTGGCCATGCGGAAATTAATCGCAGACGAAGGGGTCAGCGTTGTTTATGGAGCGACCCAAGTGAGCACGTCGATCGCTTTGCGCGACATCGCTCTGAAAAATAATGTGGTTTTTCTCTCGGGGGCTCCCATCGGGCAATTGGGCGAGACCGTATTCCAAACCGGACAGACCAGCGAAGTGCTCATTCAACAGATGATCGATTATTTAAAATCGAAAAACATCCATACGGTCGCCTGGATTAACGCGAGGGATGCTTTCGGACAAAGCGGACTGCCGATTATGAAAAAACTGGCCGAACCGAATGGCATTGAAATCGTGGATGCGGAGGATTTTGACGCTTCCGCGACCGATATGACGGTTCAGTTAAGCAAAATCAAAGCGAAAAATCCGGGCGCGCTGATTGTCTGGTCGCGCACGCCGGGAGCCGGAGTTGTGGTGAAGAACTTTAAGCAATTGGGCTTTACGATCCCGATGCTGCAAAGTCAAGCGGCTGCCAATGACGCGTTCCTGAAACAGGTCGGGGCCGACGGCGAGGGAGTGTTGGTTCAAGGCAGCAAGGCGAGCGTTGCCGAACAACTGCCGGATTCCGAATACAAAAACAGATTGATTCAACATAATCAAGAGATGATGGCGGAGTACAACTACCCCGGAGACATATTCACCACGAAGGCTACGGATGCCATGAACATTATTTTTAAAGCGATTGAAGCGGGCAATACAACCTCTGATCAAATTCGCGATTTTCTTGAAAATCAGCTTCATGAATATCAAGGATTGTCCGGGACGTTCCGTTACACCAAGGAAAACCATGCAGCCGTGGACGACAATGGAGTGTCGCTTCTGCCCATTCATAACGGAGCTTGGTCGTACAGCAAATAAACAGGAGGGGAATGGAAGCGAAGCGGATCACCCTTCCCATTCGTTTCCATTTCCATAAGGGGTGGGGCATATGGACTTTGGGCAATTGATGCAATTTGTGATTACCGGATTAACGATAGGGAGCATTTACGGATTGATCGCGATCGGTTTTGTTGCCGTTTACAATGTGACGGGGGTTCTTAATTTTGCCCACGGCGAGTTCGCCATGGTCGGAGCCCTTACCAGCATTTCGCTCATTCATGCGGGACTTCCGTTATTCTTGTCCATCCCGCTGGCGATTGCGATTACGGCGTTCCTCGGCGGGATGATCGAGAAAACAACCCTATCTCCCGTAAGGAATGCTTCGGTAGTCACATTAATCATTATCACATTGGGACTCTCGATCATTATCAGGGGATTGGGTTACATCCTATGGGGAGCGTATCCCTTATCGATGGATCCGTTCTCCAATAATGAGCCGATCCATATTTGGGGCGCCGTGCTCATCCCGCAAAGCATGTGGGTGTTCGCGACAATGATAGTGCTTTTGGGCGGTTTATACGTATTTTTCGAAAAAACCGTTTTTGGAGCCGCATTAAAAGCATGCGTCGTTAACCGAAAAGCGGCGGAACTCATGGGCATTAACACGAAATCGCTGTCCACCTTTTCGTTTATCATGAGTGCGGCCATCGGCGCCGTCGCCGGAATCGTCATCACTCCGATTACAAGCGCAACCTACGACATGGGATTGTTTCTCGGCTTGAAGGGAGTTGTCGCGATGGTGCTTGGAGGAATGAACAGTTTGACGGGCGCGGTTCTTGGAGGGCTGGTTCTGGGATTGCTGGAAACGTTCGCCGGAGGATACGTCTCCACCGCTTACAGCGATGCCATCAGCTTTGCCATTCTGATATTATTGCTGTTCTTTGCTCCAAACGGATTATTGGCCAAGGCGTCAGGCAAGCGGGTCTAGATCGGGAGGTGGATATGCATGCGCAATCGCAAACAAAGCTTTTATGCCGGCCGTTCGAAAGTCTTTCTGTCCATTTTTATCCTGATGCTGCTGGTATTGCTGTTTAACGATTCCACAAATTTATACGGGATTTTAACCATGATCGGGATATACAGTATCGTTACCTTGGGGCTGTCGCTGTTAATGGGGTATGCCGGGCAAATTTCGCTGGGACATGCCGCATTTTTTGGAATAGGCGCCTATACATCGGGCATTCTGACCACAACCCACGGGGTCAATCCTTTCCTTTCCATGATCTGCGGTGTGGCGATAACCTTCGTCATCGCATTGCTTGTGGGGATTCCCGCGTTGAAGCTACAGGGTTTTTCGTTGGCGTTGGCCACGATCGGTTTTAATCAGATCATTTACATCGTCATCATCAGCCAATCCCAATTAACAGGCGGGGCTTCGGGGTTTTCCGGAATACCGGGGTTGGCCGTGTTTGGCCTGAACTTATCGGAAAACCGGTATTATTTTTTGCTCGTGTGGATGATCGTTCTGCTCATTGCTTATGTTTCGATGAATATTATCGATTCGCATGTCGGGAGGGTGCTGCGCGGCATTCACGACAGCGAAATCGCGACATTGACATTTGGCGTCAATATCTCCGCATTCAAGGTTCAAATCTTCGTGCTGAGCGCCGTGTATGCTTCCATTGCCGGAAGCTTGTACGCTCATTTTATCAACTTCATTGCTCCGCCAACCTTCAGCGTTGTCGCTTCCATCCAGTTTCTGGTGATGATCGCGGTCGGCGGTTCGCAGTCCATCTGGGGAGCAATCATAGGAACTGCCGCGATGACTTTTATCGGCGAAGGAGTTCGAACTATTGTCCCGCTGCTGATGGAAGGCGGCGGACAAGTGGAGGTTGTCGTTTATGGGGTTGTCCTGGTTCTGGTCATGATGTTTATGCCGAAAGGGCTGATTCCTTCGCTGAAGAACGTATGGGATCGGTCCGGATTCAGCCGTCGATCGGCAATGTTGGCAAAGGGGGAAGAGCGCCGAAGTGGATAAGCCAATTTTACGGGTGAACGGATTAACCAAAAAATTTGATGGAGTGACTGCCGTTCATGATGTTGCATTTGAAATCAACCGTCAGGAAATCGTGGCAGTCATCGGACCGAACGGCGCCGGAAAAACAACGCTGTTTAATATGATTTCGGGGATCATTAAGCCTACCTCCGGGGAGATTCTTTTTCGGGGGCAACGGGTCGACGGTCAACCGGTCCATGAACTTGCCACAAAAGGCATGAGAAGAACGTTTCAAAATTTGGAAACCTTCAACAATATGACGGTTTTGGAAAACGTGATGTTGGGAGCGCATACCAAGCTGAGAACGAATGTTTTTCGTGCGGCATTGGCGCGATCGGTTGTCCGCCGGGATGACCGATTGGCCATCGATATGGCTGAACGGGCACTGGAATTGGTCGGATTGCTGGACAGAAGGAATGAAAAAGCGGGGAATCTTTCCTACGGACTTCAAAAGCTGTTGGAGGTGGCGCGAACGATCGTTACGGAGCCGTCGCTGATCTTGTTGGATGAGCCGCTGGCGGGTTTGAACGATACGGAAAGCGCCATGCTGGCTTCGATTATCCGGAAAATGAAACTACAGGGATGTTCTTTTTTGTTTGTCGAACACGACGTTCATACGGTGATGAAGCTTGCAGAAAGAATCGTGGTCATGGATTTCGGCAGCATGATCGCCCAGGGAACCCCTGCTGAAGTCCGGTCAAACCCCAAGGTGATTAAGGCGTATTTGGGCGAGGAGGTGCAATGATGTTCGAGGTGAATCAGCTTGATACGTATCACGGCCAGATCCAAGCGCTGAGATCGGTCAGATTGCGGGTGGAGAAAGGCGAGATTGTGGCCATCATCGGTTCCAACGGTGCGGGGAAAAGCACGTTATTGGGCACCGTGGCAGGGTTGTATAAACCGGCGCAGGGAGAGATATTGCTTGAGGGCAAGTCGATCAGAGGACTTCCCGCTTATCAGGTCGTTCGGGAAGGAATCAGCCTGGTGCCCGAGGGAAGGCAAATCTTTCAGAATCTGTCGGTCAAAGATAATCTTGTTCTCGGCATGTATAGCAATTATTATAAAAATAAACAGAGACTAAAATCAAAGTTGGATCTGATGCTCGATATGTTCCCCGGATTGCAGAAGCATTTGCACAACTATGGAGGCAACTTGAGCGGAGGCGAGCAGCAAATGCTGGCCATCGCAAGAGGGCTGATGTCCGATCCGAAGCTGATTTTGTTCGATGAGCCGTCGATGGGATTGGCTCCATTGGTTGTCAGGGAAATATTGGAGGCATTGAAGCAAATCAAAAACGAACTGGGAACCATGGTGATTTTGGTGGAACAGAACGTAAAAGCCGCTCTCCAAGTAGCGGATCGTGCGTATGTGCTCGATCGGGGAAGTATCGTGTTGGAAGGCGGCGCCAGGGAGCTTCTGGATCATCCCATGGTTCAGACCGCTTATCTCGGACAGACGGAACCTTAAACTTAAATGAGGTTGAGCCTATGATGAACAGCAGAAAAGATTTATTGATGATGAAAATCGATGATCATTTGCGAAAGATGGCCAGACAATTGGTCAAGTTCGACACGCTCAACGAAACGCTGGATTATTTGACGGAATCCTTCTGGAATAAATTCTTTTGCGATTACGTTGCGATCATTCTGAAGGAAGGAAATCTGTTGAAAATCAAATTTGAAAAGGGGGAATCGAAGGTCCTCGCCCAACAGTTTCCGTTGGAGGGCCAAGATTTTTCACCTTTATTTTTGACGAAGGGGGTCGCTCATCTCACTGAAATCCCGGAAGATCAGCAGTGCAGATTTGAACAATATTTAAAAGCGGAAGGATTCTCGAATTGGCTGACGGTTCCCATCAAGGAATCCGATTTTGACAGTTTGGGCATATGCGTGATCGGGTATCGGAAGAGTGTTCCCTTTGTTGTGGAAAAAAGCGTGGAAAACCTTTTTCTGGAATTTGGGAAAGATATCGCCACAAGCATCGGGGTAGCCATCAACAGGGATAATGAAAAGAAAAAAGTCATCGGTATTGATTGGCTGAAGGAGAACATTTATTTGGGATCCTCCATCGATCAGCTGATCAAAAAAATTGTGGAACGCGCAGGCCATGAAACAAACGCCGATTCAGCCTATGTCTATTTATATGATGAGGTACTCAATGAGTTTGTTTATCATCCGCCTTCTTATGGTGTATTCGGTTCAACCGCAAAGATAAAAATTCATGACGACTATAATCTTTTTCACCATTTTCGGTTTTTGGAGAAGGAGGGCGGCAATGAACTGACCATTCCCTTGATGGTGAACTTGAAAACGATCGGTGTTCTGCATGTCGCGAAAACAACCGATATCTTTACCCGTGAGGATAAAGAACGGCTGCAATTTCTGTCTTCGTACGTTTCCGTGCTGATCGAGAATGCCAGATTGTATAAAAGCGAGCTTGAAGCCAAATCCCGTCTTGAAAAGATCGTTATTCAGAATCAAGAGTTGGTTCAACAAACAGCGACGCGGGAAGATTTTGCGGAATTGGTCAATACGATATCGCGGATGATCCACAGCACGGTCATATTGTATGACCGTTTTTTTCGACCCATTACGTATTCAATGACTGCCGATTCGAACGATATCGAACAAATATCCGCCGTACTGAATGACAAAAAGTGGGAAATCATGAAAGATGCAAATCAGGAGCAGTGGATCCGGCTCAACGATGTTCTGGGTGAATACGGGATTTGGAAAGTGATCGGCGGGAAGGATTTGCATGGATATTTGGCCATTAATCTTGACAAACAAGAGATAGATGTGTTCATCCGGATGGAATTGAATCAAGCATTGAATGTGTGCGCCATTCAATTCATCAAGCAAAAATTGGTTGCGGATGCAAAAGAGCAAATTAAGGACAGCTTGTTTATTAACCAGCTGCTTGTTGAAAAAATCGAAGACAAATCGAAAATTGCGCAGTATTCCAGCTTGTTCAATTTCAACATTCACGAGTCTCATAAGATCGGTCTGATGTCCATCGAGTTTAACGGGAAATTTTATGACGAACATGATCTTTTCGCTCAGGAGATAACCAAAAATTGGCTTTGGGAACGAATACGGGAAAAGTTGTCCCAATTTGATCCGGATATCCTGTTGACACGAAAGGACAGCTATTACGTATTATTCGCCTCGGAGAAAAAAGAGCGGGAAAATAAAAACTACTGGGAAAGCATCTATCATTTAATTAAAAAGTTTGTTTCGAACGAAAGACCGGGTGGCGATATCTTTTTGGGAATCAGCAAAAGCACGGAAAGCATGGATGATTATTTCACGTGCTATAAACAAGCGCTGCAAGCCCTCAATATTGTAAGTCTCCGTCATAAAAATAAAGGCTTCCTCAGCTTTAACGGATTGGGATCCTATGCGGTGCTGCATAATCTTCATGATCATGATACAGGCAGATTGTTTATCAGAGAATATCTTGATCCGCTAATGGCAAGCGGGAATGATAAAACAAGGGATCTATTCGATACCCTGCATGTTTACCTGCAGGTGAACGGGAATATGAAAGATACGGCCGGTTGCCTTCATATACATGTGAATACGCTGAAATATCGTTTGGGCAAAATCAAGGAGCTCTTAAATCTGGATATTGATGATGCGGAAGTACGTTTTAATCTGATGCTGGCATATAAGCTATACGACTTATATCATTTGTCGAATTAGAGGAAGCAGGGTTACCTGCGGCGAAATGATTTTTCATGAAATCGAGTAATGCTGCGAAACAGCATTCCCCCATCCTCTGGCAGCCGATTACCATCATCAAAGTTCAAATACATTGCTTTATAGGGTTCCGGTACCCAAATGTATTGATGAACATAAGCGGTGAGATGGAAGCCGTTTGATTCCCAGAAATGGATTCGCTGTATGTTTTCCTTCGTCGGTTCGGATTCCACTTCGATGATGATCCCTTTGCAGCCGGCAGCTGTGCGTGCCCATTGTTTAATGCGGTTCAGCAATAGTCGTCCGTATCCGTTGCCGCGAACATCCTTCCCAACCGCCAAATAATCGATTATTAATGCGTTAGCTTCATGGTCGATTCCGGTCAACGCCATTCCAACGATTTCAGAGCCGTCGGCGATTGTGTGCAACTGGCACAGACGCCTTTCGAACATACGACGAATGATATCGCCGCTTTTCCTGCCGTGGGGAAACGCTTGCTCATAGATTTGCTCGACCGCAGCCCAACGGGCTAGGTCCCATACATCAGTGATGTGATACTCTAGTGCGTCCAACGATGTTCACCGCTTTCGGAATCGAAGTTATGAATAGAGTTACGGAATACGTGAGTCGTTATTCATTAGTGATAATAATATTACTTTATATGACCACTCAATAGCTCGGATTCATATTTTGGAATTTTTTGGTGAAAATCAAGTGTCGGCAGTGAGTTCACATCATCAAAATTCGTTGGAAGACCTTTTAATCTGCTCCATAAGCGTTTTTTTCCGACATCAAATAAGCCTCTCTATTTGCAGGGGGGAAATTTGGTTTAGGATGTTAGTTCAGTGATTTTAAGCAAATGCTTGGTAAATTCGCCTCGCAGTGAGAAACCACGGGCTGTTGCTCCCAAAGTTGAGAGCGATTCTGCCCGCGTGGCGGACAAAGCGTGCCGCCATGTAGACGATGTTCTGGATGACGGTGCGGATGCGTCGACGTTTCACGTTGCCGCGGATTGGCGCATCATCCTCGCGAAGACTTTCTTGCCCCATGATGCGGAGGAGATTGTAGGCAAACATGCCGGCATGCAGCACCAGATCATTGGTGGCGAATTTCCCGGCGGGCAGACGCTCCAAGTCCAGATCGGTTTTGATTTCGCTGTGAAATTGTTCGCTTGTGCCGTGATCGCCATACAGTTCGATCACTCACCATGGAGCACATCGAAGCGAAGTCCAGTATACAGAAACCTCAATCTCCGGAATGAGCAGTATTTGTCCGTCGTGATCAATCGTCCGTTCAATGACGTGAAACACTTGACGCAGCTTGTGATCGAATCCCTTTTCGGAAAAAAACTCGATCGCACCGACATATTCCGTCTAGGATGCCGATGGCACACGCGCAAATTGTACAGACTATCGTTACCCGCATCCATGCGGGCGAGCTTTTAGGCGACGAGTTAATAAGAAAAATATTTAAAAAGCAACATTAAATAACGGGAAACCGACGTTTAGCTATCGATATAGATGATGTTGTAACATTTTCGCATTAGTTCACGTCTGAAAAATTAGTTCGAAATCAACGGTAAGTTGGCCGGTATAGTCGCTCTTATGAATGAGGGGGAAATGGAATGTTTCGCAATGGTTTAATGATTCTGTTCTTTATGCTTATATTATTGCTGGCAGGTTGTGAGTCAGTTGCGGATACGAAAGGTGTATCCAATTTGCCGGATGCGCCCCCCAAAAAGGCCCAGAAGAGTGAAGAGACGACTAAACCAATACTAAGCACGGTGAAAGCGGAAGTGCATTCCAATGCCCAATCTTTGGAGTTTCTTCAACATGCTTCTTTTATCAATGTGAACCATGGATGGGTTACGGCCGGCCATTTGATTTTGCACACGTCGGACGGAGGAGAACATTGGCAAGAAATAGTCAAGATTGACAGTGATATAAAGGATATTCAATTTGTTTCGCCAACCAAGGGATGGATGGTCACGACGGAAGGTATTTTGCAAACTAACGATGCAGGAGAACATTGGTTGAACATCAGGGTGCCTGAACTAAAAGAAATGATGCAACTTGATTTTCTGGATGCCGAACATGGGTGGATTTCCGGAATAAGCCAGGATGGCAAAACGAAACTCATGTATACAAAGGACGGCGGAAACAAATGGGGAGAAATAACGTATCCTCCAAGTTTAGACGATTATTGCCCCAACTTTAATTTTCATTTTATCTCAAACTCTGAAGGGTGGCTTGTGTGTGGAGGTGAGCCGGGTGCGGGCCAGCAGTTGAAGTCGCTCTATAAAACGAGTGATGGAGGGAAGCGTTGGGATTTGCTAGGTGAGAAAGGCAAGCTCGCTGTAGGCGGGTATGTCGAAGATTTATATTTTATGGATAAACAATATGGTTGGCTGACTACCGCACGCGGAGGGTTGTATTCAACGCATGACGGCGGGAAAACATGGGGATTTTTAAAGGGAAATCCAAACGGTTCGGGAACGAATGATCCAATCTTGTTCAAAGAAGGTTCGGGCTATGTGCTTGAATGGGGGAGGTTAATAGCAACCGACGATGGAGGCGAAACTTGGCGAGAGGTTCTGCCGCGACAGAAACCTTCGTTAGTGCCCATTTTTTTTAATGAAAATGATGGAATATCTGCGGTGACTCACTTGGACAGTTTGGCCATATTGAAAACGCATGACGGCGGAAGAACATGGGAAAAAACCAGTTCGATCCCATCCGACATACTTGGAGAAAGCATCACTGCTTTCTCTTTCAGCGATCAGCAACATGGCTGGGTGATTACGGGAAATGTAACGGCAACGGTTTGGAAAACGGATGACGGGGGTCGGAGTTGGGAACGCATCGCCCAGACGAATCAATCAAAAGAATTTTATTATGGGTTGTCCATGATCGATGATCAAAGCGGATACATTGCAAGCGGATGGGGGCACCTAACATGGACAGGAGACGGCGGCAAAACTTTTGAAGTGGTAGATTCCCAAGATTCCCGCAGCAGGAGCTACCATTTTATTGATAAAATGACAAGTTGGAAAATCGACAATTTTGGCTTGTTTGAAACGCACGACGGCGGCAATAAGTGGAGTAAAGTCGCGACTCCTGAAAATACCCGCGTCTTTCAATATCAGTTTATGCCCGATCAGGAAGAAGCGTGGCTGATTGCAGCCGTAAGGAATGATTCGAAAGACAGATATGTTTCGCAATTATACCATACCCTTGATCATGGCAAGCATTGGGTTCATTGTGAGATGGACGATATAGAGCCTTCGGCTGTTCAATTCATCGATCAGCAACACGGCTGGTTGTACGAAGGATCGCAATCAGCCCCTTATGTTACTGATGATGGCGGTCGAACCTGGGTACAAATTTCTTATCTTTCAGATTTGAACTACCCTGAAAATTACTCATAGCAGAAACCTAAAAACGGCAATAGGAAATTAGGCGCAGCTAAATGGATTTTTTTAAAGCTGCGTCTTTCATGATCAGAGTATGGGGAAGGGGCGCTTAACCTGCTTCCGGTGCAGCTAAGGTAACCCTGAATTTCGAAAGCCCATAATATCAGGGCATACTTGCTAAGTGGAAGGCGTTAGGCTTGTAAACATGTGGATAATTCCCGTGCGAATGGGCCGAATTATCCACATATGGATAAACTCTCCCCCTCCCCAATGAAGGGGCCGGTTCATTTTCCATGTGAGTTTT
>NZ_JAYJLD010000061.1 GCF_035282765.1 Ferviditalea candida
GCAGTGAATGTACAGCATTCCATGACCCAGCATACAGGAGGCGCTTTTTGTTTTGCAAACCGCATTTTAATTCATTACAGGAATAGCTCCTTAAAATAACTTGTCAAAATTATATCATGTAACTACCCTGAAAATCTGTTTCCTGCCGGTGCCATGAAAATGGCTCGAAATGTCAACTTCAAAATTACATATTGATACTTTGGAAAAAAACGCTTACAATATTAATATAAATAATAAAATATTATTAATTAAAAAGGAAGGTGAAAAAATTGAATGTCTTGGCAATAGTCGGGAGTCTTCGTAACGAATCGCTAAACTCCTGCGTACTAGAGACACTGAAGGAGCGATATGCCCCTGAATGGTCCATTTCTGCAGCAGACATCGGATCGCTGCCTTTTTATAATCAGGATATTGAACTCTCTCCTCCGCCTATTGTGAAAGCGTTTTTAGAGCAAGTGACCGAAGCCGAGGCAGTTATCATTGTTACTCCTGAATACAACTGGTCCATTCCCGGAGTGCTGAAAAATGCCTTGGATTGGTTGTCCCGCGTGGAGAAAGTGATGGTCGGAAAACCGGTCTTGATCATGGGTGCAAGCACCGGTATGATCGGCACGCTTCGTGCGCAAACGCATTTGCGGCAGATCCTGTCTAGCCCGGGACTTAACGCGCGGGTGCTTCCTCCCGGAGGAAACGAGGTGCTGATCAACCTCGCCGATCGGAAATGCAGAGACGGACGACTCATTAACGAAGAAACGCTATCTTTCCTGGATCAGGTCGTAAACCGGTTCAACAACTGGATTAAGACGAATAAACCTTAATCTTTCATGCGAGGAGATGTTTATGATGAACAGAAGATACTTGCTGAAAAACGGCTGTGTATTGACCATGGATAAGTCGCTTGGCGATTTTAAAAAGGCCGACGTTCTCATTGACGGCCCCTTAATCGCTGCCGTTCAACCCGATTTGGATGTCCCCGAATGCGAAGTAATCGATGCGTCGGATATGATCGTCATGCCCGGCTTTGTCGACACACACCGGCACACTTGGGAATCCTTGGTGCGCAACGTGGGCGCCGATTGGTCGCTTCCTGTTTACCTGCAAAATATTTATTACGGCACATTCGGCAGCAAGCTTCGTCCAAGCGATGGGTATGCGGCGAATTTGCTCGGGGCGCTGGAGGCACTGGATGCGGGAGTCACTACGCTGCTGGATTGGTCCATGGTTTACTCTCCGGATCATGCGGATGAATTTATACGCGGCCTCCAGAATGCCGGCATTCGTGCGGTATTTGCGCTCGGGCTGTCCGGAGACGGTGAATATTGGAACCGTGAAAGCCGGTTGACTCACCCGGAAGATGCCCGACGCGTGAAAAAACAATATTTCTCGTCCAATGACCAATTATTGACAATGGGTTTGGCCATTCGAGGTCCTGAATTCAGTCATTGGGACACGGCCGTTCACGATATTCAGTTAGCCCGGGAATTGGATGCCATCTGCTCCATGCATCTCGGATTTGGAAGCTGGGGGCCGGACGACCGTTCCATTGAAAAATTGCACAAAGCCGGCCTTCTTGCACCGGATCTGAATATCGTTCATGCCAATACGATGGGCTACGATGAATATAAACTGATCGCCGACTCCGGAGCCTCGATATCCGTCACTCCGGAAATCGAATTGATGATGGGCCACGGCTATCCCGCTACAGGCTTGTTCCTTGAAAACGGCGGAAAGCCGACGATCGGCATTGATGTCGTCACCTCGACAGCAGGAGATATGTTCGCCCAGATGAAGTTCACGCTTCAAGCGGAACGCTCAAGAATCAACGAAAAAATCTTGGCCGGCAAAAATATGCCCATTGAATTGAATTTGTCTGCCCGACAGGTTTTGGAATTTGCCACGATCGAAGGAGCCCGGGCATTGCGGCTGGATCGCAAAATCGGCACTCTGACCCCGGGAAAAGAAGCCGATCTGATCATGATTCGAACGACCGACCTAAACTTGTTCCCTCTCAATGATCCGGTGGGCGCAGTTGTACAATTCGCCAATGCAAGCAATGTTGATTCCGTGTTCGTCTCCGGCCGGCCTGTGAAACGCGGGGGGAAGCTGTTGCATGTGGATCTCGATCACGTCCGCAAACTGGCCAGAGAAAGCAGAGATTACATTTTCTCGAAGCACAAGATTTCAAATGCCCAAGGAATCGGCGCTCTATAAGAATAAAAAGTCTGATCCGTTTTATCCGTTTTAGGGGTAGGGGCTGTCCCACGGATAGGACATTCCCTTATGTCAAAAAAAGAAGCCTTTCCTTGGTAAAATGGAAGCGACGAGCAACCATTCCAAAGGATAGGCTTCTACTCAAAAGAGGGAATCTTTAGCGAAACCGCGGTTTCCGCTTTTGTGCGAATGCTAAGCATCCTTCGGTAAAATCATCCGGATCCACATAGCTCCATCGGATATCTTCATCTTCATAACTGCGTCTGACCAATTCTTTCACCGCCCGCAGCGATCCTCTCGATTGATTCATGATTGTTTCGATTAATTCAAAGGTGAGGCGATCCAAATCGTCCGATGCGACGAACCGTGTTAACAGCCCCAAGCTTGATGCTTCGCTTGCATTCAGAATTCGATTCGTCATCACCAGTTCTTTGGTGAAACTTGGTCCCATGAGCCTTACCATTCGCCGCACAAATGAAGGTCCCAATTTAATTCCCAACTTGCCGACCGGAATTCCCAATCTTGCTTTGGGCGTGCCGATTCGCAAATCGCAGGCCAAGGACAGGATGAACCCGGCGCCCATGGCCGGACCGTCAATCGCCGCTATAACCGGAATAGGCAACTGCTCAAACTTTGCTATCGTTCGTTCCATCACATGAAAGGCTTCATCCGCCTCATCCAACGACATTCCTGCAAATTCCTTGATATCGGATCCCGCCGTAAACTCCCCTGGCACTCCCCTCAACACGGCAACCTTTATTTTCGGGTTGGCCCCAATTTCATCAGCAATATCCCCTAAGGACTTCCACATATTGCGTGTCATTGCATTGCGTGCCGCCGGCCTGTTAATCGTTACAAGGGCTACCTTTGAGGTCAGCTGCAGTGTAATTTTGCCGTCAGGTACTCTGCTGATCGCAACTTTCACACTCCCACCCCCAAGTGCGATTTCTTTTAGTATGCATTCATCCGTACTTGAGAATCAATGATGAGTTTAGGTTCAGTGAGCCGCCGGATGTCTTCGGCTGTATATCCTTCTGCAACTTCAACCAATCTTAATCCTGCTTCCGTTACATCAATCACGGCACGGTCCGTTATAATCCGATCCACAACCTCTTTGCCTGTCAGCGGAAGCGAGCAGTTGTCCAGGATTTCCGGCGCTCCGTCTTGGCTCACGTGATCCATTAACACAAGTATACGCTTAGCGCCTTGTACCAAATCCATCCCGCCCATTCCCTTAACCATTCTTCCGGGGATCATCCAATTGGCAAGATACCAAGCCGAATCCGCCAACCATCAGTGTCGCACCGTCGGTAATGTCTTGTACGGCCTCGGAGAATGTAGAGAATATAGGCTTCACCTGCTCACTTCCTTTTCAGATACTTGCCGCACGAATCGCTGTAAAGCTTTTACAAAATGTTCCGTACCCTCCAACATCACATAGTGTCCTGCCTTGGATACCACTTCAATCGAGGCATGCGGAACCAGAGCTTTCAGGTCGTCTCTTGCCGCAGCCAGCAGCATGCGATCATCTTCCCCGTATATCGCCAGTATAGGTTTTCGGAGATGGGACAGGCTATCACTACCATACCTGTATTCATTGCAGCACCGGTAATCGATAATGGTAGTTTCAAGGGAGACATGATTCAACTCACGACGCTCTTCTTCCAATAAATCCGGGTCCACTTCTTTGCTGTAAGAAGCATAGAATAAACCATCGGGATATACACCTGTCTCGAGTTTATCGAATAGTTTGGAATCTACGGGCAGGACATAATGGCTGGCCGCTAGAACCAATGCAAGGACATTCGGATGGTTAACCGCCAGCTCAATCCCGATTAAACCTCCCATAGAATGCCCGATAACAATCGTCTGCCCGGTTATCTGCGGCTTGAAGTATGCAAAGTAATCTTTGATGCTATGAAGAACAGGATTTGCATCCAGCCCATGTCCCGGCAAATCCGCAAATACACATCGATATCCGTTCATCAAATCCCTCACGCGTCTCCATTTCGAAGCGGTTCCCCCCGCTCCCGGGAGGAAGAGAAGCGTAATTTCATTCTTTTCATCCATTCATAATTCCCCCCTCACGTAAAACGGGCCAAATCTTAAACAGATACCACGCGATTTTCTTGGAAACCCAAATCGATTCGACCGTCCGGACTCTTGATTTCGCAACGAACAATATCGCCGTTTTTCAAGTAATTTTTATTTTCTGCCTGGCTTTCTAGCAGAAGAGTTAACTTTTGATCGCTTGGGAGAAATGGATTCGTTAACTGTGATAACTGTTCTCCCGTCAATTTAAGCGCTACCCCTCCGGGTGTCCCTGTCAGTAATAAATCTCCCGGATCAAAGTCCATCATGCGGGACAATTCTTCAATTGTCTCCTCCGGCTTATATTGCAGTTGTTCTGTATTCGCGGACTGTCTCAATTCTCCGTTGACCCACAATTTCAAATCCAAATGGTGAATTTGAGAGACCTCTTCCGGATCAAGCCAGTACATAAAAGGTCCCGCCGGACAGAAGGTGCGATAGCTTTTTCCTTTAAACCATTGACCTTCCACCAACTGAACGTCTCTTGCAGAAACGTCGTTCGTGATGATGATCCCGGCGACATACTCATGCAAATTTTCTTCCGTGACCCGAACAGGCCTTCTTATCTTCGTTTTCATCACCAATCCAAGCTCGATCTCATAATCAAGAAGCTGAACGTGCGAAGGAAGCTGTATGTCGTCCATTGCACCGGAAAGAGAACTGTCAGGCTTCGTGAAAATAAGATTAAAGGACGCCCTTGAAGACTTCATTCCCGCTTCCGCTCTGTGCAAGGCATAGTTTGCTCCTTGGCACACAATACGCGCAGGCAGCGTAATTGGGCTCGCTAACTTAATAACGTCCAACGATAGCGCTTTTGACGGGTTAGCCTTCGCTAGAACCTCTTCTTTTCCGGCTTGCAGCAATTCTGCTAACGAGTCATACACTTCTTCAAGAGGATGAACGGCGTTCTCCTGAACCACTCCCCATTGGATCGTCTCTTCGTATACATACCTTGCTATACGGATTCCCATGCTTTGTCCTCCTAAATAATGAAAGTATACGGGTCATTCGCACCTAATTAATATTATTATATTATAATATTAATAAGTCAACAAAAAATATACCGGTATGATTCCGGTATATTTTTGTTGTGAAATAAAGTTTTATGGGCGATCTTTGGACATGATCAACTGAGATACACGTGTAAGCAGTTCATACATTTTCTGTCGCGCGAGTGCGCCGTTTCTCTCACACACCGCCAGCATTACCGCTTTATGCCTTTCCAAAATTTCATCATCCGGTCCTTGAAAGGGCTCCGCAGGATGCTGTTGGATTGCGTGAAACGTCGTATGACGGCTTCTTTCCAATGCAAGGCGCAAAGTCTGGATCAGGCTGATCAATAATTCGTTATGGGACGCTTGAATCAAGCTGTGATGGAAATTGTAATCGGCCTTAACCCATTTTTCTTCATTATCCACCGAGGCTTTCAACTGCTCATAACAATTTTGAATGTTTTGAATATCTTCCTCCGTCACATTTTTCGCAGCCAGTTCCATTGCCGCAGGTTCAATGGCTAATCTGACTTCGGTCAGCCTGGTTAAAAACTCGCCTTTATCATCCATTTCCGATGCCCATGTCAATACATCCGGGTCCCACCATTGCCAATTGGACCGGGGACAAACCATGGTGCCGATTTTTGTCGTGGATTCGATGAGTCTGCGCGCAGATAAGCTTTTGAGAACCTCACGAACGACGGTACGGCTAACCCCCTTCATTTCACTATAATCTTCAACCTTCGGAAGGGATTGCCCCGGTTGGAGTTCACCATGAACGATCTTGCGGCCTAATTCATGAAGTAATTGGTCGCTTATATTTTGCAGTGACATAATAATACTCCTTATTATTTCAGTTAATTAAATATTATTATAGTATAATAATTGTAATTGTCAAACCTATACACATTCACAGCTTACAACAAGTCACCTCATGCATTACATGGCAAATTAATTATGGGGGAAAAGAAAATGAAAATGGCAAATCCTGCACCTGTTGGAAATCTTTCTTTTGGTTTATCGTGTTTAGTTATCGGAGCTTTGTTTGCCGGATGGTTTGGACCAATGAACTCTGGAAATATGCCGGGGCAATAAGCGCTCTTTCATCCGGACTATTGGATTCCCCTGAATTTTCGATGTGGGTAGGCATCCTCCACTTTTCTATCGCCTGATTGAATTACAGCACCGGGCAAGGTGTCCATAAAATGACTTAAGGGCATTCCGACTTTTACCCCGAGATCAAAAGTGTTGCCGGGAACATAACAGACAATCTTTTCTGTGTCAAAATTGTGATACAACAATCCTTAGGTGAAGATTTTTTTACCAGACTTGATATTTCAATAATTTTCTCCAGCTTTTGATGCATTGCCCGTTCAATCATTAATGCTATGAAGAGCATCGGTTGCGACATCATGCATTCATGATAAAGAGTTTTAGAGATATCTCTAGAACTCTTTGTTCAATACGTTTATTATACCAGTGCTTTTTCGAAGCAAGTCCCCCATTGAGAAATACAGTCATCCGTTTTCCATACTTTTGGTTTTTGCGGATTATCTCTATGCCAAGGTCTTGGCTCAAAACAATCCAATTCCTTGACATATTTATCGGCATCCGTAAACAGTTCAATCATATTCTCATCCGGGTCGTAATGATATGTTGCGATGTTATGCCCGGCGCCATGCCGAGACGGGCCCCAAATAATCGGAATTTTGTTTTTTCCGAGATAATCCATACTATGCGTTAAATGGCCATAGTTCCTTAATTCGAAAGCGAGATGATGCATTCCCCCCTTTTGGGGTGAAGTGAAGAAATTCAGCACATGATGATCGGTATTGCAAGTTGTAAACCCAAAAAACTCTTCAATCCAATCCGTATTGGTGAATCCCAATTTCCCGTAAAATTCTACCGATCTTTTCGCGCTGTCCACTCTTAAGGAAAGGTGTCCAATCTTGTTAGGAATGATTCCACTGTGCTTAAATCCCGGCGAAGCCAGGCTCATTTCGGAAAACAGTTGTACCTGATACCCGTCCGGATCGGTAAATTCCACGACTTCGGACACACCGGGTTTTGTATCCGTTTTCAACTCGGCTTTTATTTCGAGTTTTGCCAATTCCTTTACGATCTCTTTAGCCCCGGCATCCGATTTGTATTGAAACCCGAAACGAGCAATTGCCGACACACTCGACGGATTGAGAACAATATTATGATGATCTGTAGAACTGCTAAAATATGCGCTCCCATCCGGACCTTCTTCCACTAAAGTGAAACCCATAACTTCGTTGTAATAATTCTTCAAAGCTTCAATATTTCTCGTGTTAAACTCAACATAGCCCAATCTAAACACATGAAACATTGGTTTCCCCCCTTAAGATGATCAATTTAATTAATATTATTATATTACTATTTAGTTTTGTCAAGCCGGATTCCATAAAAATACTGCTGGAATTGATAAGAAATCAAGGGGGGGGAATTTTTCGAGCAAAGAACAATCCGAAAAACGGCATTTGGCCTCACCTGGCGGCTCATTTGGACGAGATGCTTGATCCCCGGAGTGGGACATCTATAGGTCATTCAATACTTACATCAGATTTTACAATCGGACATTTGTTTTTTTACATGGGGTTTATTTGTATGCAAAAAAGATAGAAGGACTTTCAAGGGTTGCTGATAGGTAGACAGAATCGGGGAAATGGCAAGGCTCATAGCAATGCTTCTATGTTGTGTATAAATCCTTTATAAAAGAAGTTGAAAATTTTCTTTAATGGTATTGCGCACATTGGCAACATGGCGCTTCATCTTTTCTTCCGCACTCGAAATATCCCGCGTTTTCAAAGCATGGTAGATGGCCTGATGTTCCTGCAGGGATTTTTCGCTCCTTCCGGGTATTAGAATAGTGCGAAAATGATATCGAATCAGCTGTGTTTTGATCACATTCACCATCTTCACGGCCTGACTATTTTTTGCAAGTTTATATATCATATTGTGAAACTCGTTATTCTTTTTGGAATAATCATCGTATTTGTTTTCATGCAAATAATTTCCCATTTGGAGCATGATTTGTTCCATGTTTTGCAAATCTTCCTCCGTAAAGTTCGGAGCTGCCGAACGGATAATTAAGCCCTCCAGCACTTCCCTTATTTCGAGATAGTTTTCCACTTCCTCCAAGCTGAACGATTTGATCGTTGCCCCTTTGTTACTTTCGATTTTTACCAAATTTTCCTGCTCTAATTTCAGCAAAGCGGTTTTGACTGTATTTCGGCTGACGCCGATCAAATCCGAAAGCTGAGTCTCCACCAGCTTTTGGGAAGGTTTATATGTGCCGTCCAGAATTCCTTGCTTAATAAAACGGTATGCATATTCCAATTGGCTGCTCATCCGAAATATCTCCTTTTTGACGCTGATCAGTTAGGATGCCGACAATCTTCCCGACATATATGCCGCGCAATTTATATATATCCTAAATCATGAGTTCGTTTATGTCAACAAAGCCAATCTTTAATCCGTGTCTTCGTACCATGGATTCAAATGCACCAATACTTCTTTTACATCAGTATGCCGCTTCATGATCGATTGTTTAATCTGCCGGGCAATATCGTGTCCTTCCTGAACGCTGAGTTCCGCGGGGATACCAACCCTTACATCAATAATAATGTAATGCCCGTGTTCTCTTGCGCGAATTCGATCAATGCGCTTCACTTGCGGTACCGATTGAATCAGGCTTATAAAGTCGTTTATTTTTTCCGCATCTACATTCTTTTCCATCAAAACATCCGCTGATGTTTTCCCCATATGATATGCCAGCTTCAAAACAAAATATGCGACAACGATTCCCGCTATGGGATCTCCGTAAGAGAGCAAGGCAATCTGATAATAATTCCCAATCATGGCCAAACCGATACCAACGACCGCCGCAATGGAAGCATAAACATCGGCAAGATGATCATATGCTGTGGCGATCAAACCGTTGCTTTTCGTCTTTTTTCCGATCGACATGGTAAAAACGAAAAGCGCTTGTTTTAAAATCAAAGAAAACACAGCGGCAATCAAGGCAAGAACGGTAGCTTTATGCGGCGGCTCAAAGAGAACCATTACAGAATGGTACGCCATATAGATTGCAGCCAACGCCAAAATAATGGCAACAATACCCGCACCGATCACTTCCGCTTTTCCGTGCCCGTAAGGGTGGTCTTCATCGGGAGGTTGTTTGGATACGCGCATGGAACTTAGTGCCGCTCCGGTTGCAACCACATCCCCTGCATTATGAACACCGTCGGCAATCAATACCGGACTGTTGAATAAGAAACCGACAATAAATTTTATGGCGGTTAAAACTATGTTGCTGATTAAACTGATCCAAATGGCAAAAGCGGATTGTTTGTTTTCCTTGCTCATGGCTTCTTCCTCCTGTCATTAGTATTGCCAAAAGCATACAAAAACCCTTGACCTATTCGGTCAAGGGACGATCATTTCTATATATATTTATAAAAACATGCCCAGATTCATTACACTCAAGACGGCTTGATCCGGATAAATGGTTCGCGAAGCGATTTTCCATTCTCCATTTTCTTTTCTCAGCACATCTTCGCGTTCTCCAAACAGTTGTTCCGTTTCAATGTCCGAAGCCCTGCTCCTTTTGAACAAAAAATAGCTTCGCACACGATATTCCTCCGGTCTGGAGCCGGGAGCAACCGAAATATTGCTGACGAAATGCCGCTGCCGAGTCGCCGGGTTGTCAACCCAGGCCGATGTCGTGTACAGCCGGTTCACCCGGGTTGTCAGGGATTTTTTCGTTTCCTCAAAATGCTTCATCTCATAAACAAGGTTGGATGCATCTTTATTGTCGGACGTTACGCGTATCGGCATCTGATATACCAGATCTTCGCTCAGTAAATCGAGCCACTCTTTATATTGCCGATGATCCAACAAGTAAGCTTCATGATAAAGAAAATTGCTTATTTCGCAATGCAATTCCGCGTTCATTTTGCTTCCTCCCCCGCGTCAAGAAGATCCTTGCTAATGAGTTCAAACCAATATTCATGCAAACCTCTTGAAATGAAATCAACGTAGGTTGTCGGATAAGCGGTGCCAGGTCCGGGGAAATTTTCGTCGGGCTCGAACTTCCCTGATCCCATCAGGTAATTGGCTACATTGTTGTAATTCAACTCTTTATCCCGGCTCATAATACCCTTGCTGGCCTGAACAATACGAGACCAATTCTCGGTGTCATCCATTTCCAAAGTGCCGGAGGATCCAAACGAACCGATATACCCTCTATAAGCCGCTTCTTTATAATCCTCCGGCGCGGCCTTGTCAATCATGAACCAGCACCAGACCTCCACTTTATCAGGCCCCAAAGGTCTCCAAACCCGGAAATTCAAATAGTTGTGCAGATGCCCCTCTGTTCCATGAACCGGGCTTACGAAGGACAGATTGGGGAACACGCCTCCCACAAAAACGGTCGTTCTCGATAAAAGATCGTACTGCTCCGGGCTCAAGTTTCTTTCAAACATCGGCCACATGAGTTCCGGCGTAGCTTGGAAAGGATAAATGGATCGCCCGGTTTTGGATGTGGCAACATTAATGCCATGCCCATGTTCCAACACAATCGCATGGCCGTACGATGCATATAAGGGATCGCTCGGACTGATTCCCATTTCCACTGTGGAACGGTGAGTCGTTTGAACATGGTAAGGATCCGCCGCGAAATTTTCTTGTACCGCTTTCCAATTGGCTGTAGCTACCCAACGTTGGGGAATTCCTCTGACTTCCATCCCCCCGTCGCTTCTGCCCAATAAAATGTCGAAATACCACTTCATACCTCCCAAATATTCCTCGAGAGGCATGGCATTCCGATCTAGATTTGCAAAAATCATTCCACGATACGATTCGAGCCGCGGAATCGGACGAAGACCCCATTCGGATTTATCCATCTCTTCCCCGTACACCTTGTCTCCGGCTACTATGCCGATCAGTTCCCCCTCAAGGTTAAAGCTCCAACCGTGATAAGGGCAGGTAAACGTTTTCTTTTTTCCGAAATCTGCTGTGCACAAATGCACGCCGCGATGAGTGCAGGAATTGAGGAACGCTTTCAATTCTCCGGAATTGGTTCTGACAAGCAGCACCGGATCATTCACGATCCATCTGGTTACATAGCTGCCCGCTTCCTTTAATTCGGATTCGTGAGCCAAAAATTGCCAAGTGCAAGAAAATACTTTTTCGACCTCCAGTTGATAGATGTCCGGATCCGTCACTACCCACTGAGGCAACAGTCCTTCTGAAATTTTCCGCTGCAAACCTTGCAATGTTTTTTTATCCAACGTATTTCTTAACAATAGCCTCACCTTCCATTACGTTTTTGGATATTAAAAACCAGTCCGCTAATTCATATTGTGAATCATTAATTTATATAACGAATTCAATAATGTGAGCTTAATGCTCACATAAGATGAAAAACAAAAAGTTATAATAGAGACGACTGATCAATTCTCAATCTTTAAGGGTTCAAGACAATCCACGCAGCATGTTCAAGACACGACTGAGATGCAAACGCATCATTTGTTCCGCTTCGTCCGGGTCGCGCCGGGCCACCGCACCGACAATACCCTTATGCTCTTCAAGTGATTTATCCGAATGCCTGCGTGATAAAATTGATTGGAACTGAAAGCGCACTAGCTGTGAATGAAGCGTATCCAACACTTTCATTGCGGTGGGATGACCGGACATTTTGATTATCTTATTGTGTAGTTTGCCATTGCTGTCGGTATAATTCAGCAATTGATCCGAATCGTGGTATTGCTGCATCTCCTTCAGAATGCCTTGAAGAACCGCTATATCTTCATCAGTTGCCTTTACTGCGGCATGCCGTACAACCAAACATTCAAGAGCCAAACGTACTTCAAGGATCTCGATCGCTTCCTTTTCCGTAACCAGACGAACGCGTGCCCCCCGATAATGTTCCCGCTCTACCAGGCCCTCTTGTTCCAATCGGGCCAAAGCGGTCCGTATTGCCGCACGTCCGGCACCGATTAATTTGGCCAATTCCAGCTCTACCAGGCGCTGGTTCGGCAGCAGTATTCCACGACGGATATCCTCCTTGATTCGGAGATAGCATTGTTCTTCATTCAGCAATGTGACTTCATTTAACATAAATCATCCATCTTTCCGGAATAAATTAGAATGCGTCGTTGAGAACCTTGACAGGACTATGATTCCAAATGTTTTTGTATGAATTGAATCACCCGCGCGTTGAACTCCCGAGGCATTTCACTTGGACAATAATGTCCGCAGGGCAACACGGTCATCTCAGAGTGCGGAATTAGGGAATGCATTAATTCACCCATGCTTAAGTCATTCGCCTTATCCTCAGACCCCCAGATAATTAAAGCGGGCGGTTTCAAAAAGGGCAACCTGCGTTGAAGGTTATACCTCGCACGGTTTAAGGGGTTATTCATATGGTTCAATATTTTTTGGTAGGCTTCCAACGCGCCCGGCAGCAAAGTGCGCTCGTACCACCGTTGTGCCGTTTCCGTAATGTCCAAGTTTTCACCGTTTGTTGTCTGAAGCACATGCTGCAGGATATCATCATGCGTAGGCGGCGTAAACGCTGTCATTGCCGATAAAGTACGTGTAGACATCCCACCGGCCCCAACCAAAGTCAGAGTGCGGACGCGATCCGGACTTTCGTAACCAAGCAGCGATGCAACCCAACCGCCCATTGAGTGACCTACGATGTGCGCTGATGAAATCCCCAAAGCATCCTGAAACTCCCGCACAAAGTCTGCCAGATAAGCAAACGAATACTCTACCGGAAGTCGATCGCCCATACCCCAGCCGACAAAGTCGGGAGCGTAAACATGAAAATGACGGCTGAGCTCTTCAATATTCGCCAGCCAATAGTCGCCCCCCGTCCAGAATCCGACCCCATGGAGCAGAATCACAGGCTCTCCTTGACCGGCTTCCAGATAATAGGTGGTGCCGTGGCTTAATGTAAGTTGGTTTTCCTTAACCGAAGAGAAATCCAACGAATTCTACCCCCTCTCTCACATCAGGAAAAATGCTGCTACTTCCAAACCGCAAAGGTCATCCCCACTCCAGTACCTGCCGGAGAACGATACCCTGAAACGTATTCCAGATACTGCATATCCAAATGCTCCATCGCACCGGCGCCAACAACCCAGTTGAGAATCTCCCCGGAGGCACCCTGCAATTTTTCCCTTGGCAGCGTTTTCAGAATGCCGGCGTCCTTATTTTTGAGTCCGCGAATGACTTGTTGATCGAGTTCTTCATCCAATGTAAAGTGGCTAAGACCGCCCGAGCTGATTATGGCAACACGTTTATCCTCGCCCCAAGACTCGATGGCCCGCCTGAGTGCTTGGCCAAACTCATAGCTGCGAGCGGGTGTCGGTTGGTTGGGTTGGAAAAAGCAGTTTACAAATATCGGAACCATCGGTATCGTCCTATGAATGGCCAACCGGCGTTGAACAAATGTATACGCATGGCCCAACGAACGTCCTTCAAACTGCGTTTTGCTTTGAGCGACGTCAAACCCCTCGGTTGTCATGCTTGCAATGATATGCCTGCCCAAATCGCTTTGAGTGGGGTAATAATCTATTTGATCTGTCGTGTGCCATGCCCATATCACGGCGCCCAATGATGGATGGATCTCGTTCAGGTCATGCGGAAGATCCTTCAACTCATCTCCCCAAAATACGCCAAAGGCAGGCTTGCAATCATCGAAAAAGAGTTCTTCCTGGTCATCCCCTATGACTACCAAAATGTCCGGATCAACCTCTTTAATCTCCCGGTTCAAATGCTCTATGGCAGCTTGGCATTCTTCATACTTTCTCTGCCAAACCTCAGGGGATAACTTGTCTTGAAGGGTATGTCCGATTTCCCGCGCGCGTTCTTCAAAATGGGTATCCGGATTAAGCCGATCCCGTTCCGCGTGCATGTGCCAAATTTCGGGCGTACTGCTGACTTGCGGACTATGCGACGAACCGATGCCTAACACAATTTTAGCCAAACCATTCATCCTCCTTCTCATCATTAACCTTTAAACCATCTTACGATTCACGCAAAACAGCCGTGATTTCAACTTGTACAAGTGCCCCCCTTCGCAGATTCGTTACTGTGGAATGTCTTGCAGGCCGGCTTTCAGCATCCGGAAACATTTTTACCCATTCTTGGTTGACCAAGTCCCGATACTGCTCGTCCTGGAGATACACGGTCATTTTTCCGATATCGTCAGGAGTGCCGCCAGCGTTCTCCATAAAGCTGCGAACGTGCCGAAAAACCAACTCTACTTGTTTTGCCGGATCTTCCGGAATCTCGCCGGTATCCGGGTCGATCCCTGCAATCGCGGAAGAAAAAACAAATCTATCTATTTTTGCTCCCTGGGGAATGGGAGTAGTTCCGTGATTTACCCCTTCGATCTCAATACTTTTACGACGATTCATTCAATCACCTCGTTGACTTTTTAAAGCATCTCAAAAACATTCCGTTGCAGACTCCAGCTTTTACAGATGCATGTTCTAAGTGTATTTTTAATCAACATTATTGTCAACAATTATTTCTACAATTGTCGTTGTGCTGTGATAATGTCACCCTGTAACTGTTCTGAGATAATGTCACTATGGGACAGGAGACATTGACATTGACTAGAGCAGAGTTGAAGAAG
>NZ_JAYJLD010000062.1 GCF_035282765.1 Ferviditalea candida
CCATGCCGAACGAGGACGAAGCGCAACTCTTGATAAAGACCCTGGCCCCACAACAAATCCAAACACAGGAAGGAGACGGTCTCTTCCTTGCCATAGATCGTCACGGCAGCGGTTTGAAAATCGGCCGTGCGCGTCTGGAACAACTCGGCGAGCTTCAGCATCTTGCCTTTCTTCGGCGGGCGGCCGCGGCCCGGCTTCTTCGGTTCAGGCCTTTCGTAGGCGACGGCATTTATTTTCGCTTTGGTGACGATATGCAGGCGTGCATCGCCGGCCCGATTTCCTTCGGCCAACCGCTGTAGCGCAGGGATGGACAGAAAATACCGGTCCAACAGAAGCAGCGCCCCGCCGAAGGTGCGAACGGTGACGAAGGCCTGCTCGATCATTTGCACGACGTGGGAGACTTGGCGTTCCTCGGAGTCCGCCCATCCGAATATCGCTTTCACGCCATCCTGCAGATTCATGAACAGGGGCAGGCAGAACCACTTTTGCGGCGTGCCCGCCAGAATGCCGATGGCGCCGAACAGATGACCGAAGATGTACTCGCCCTTGGAGACATTTTCGGATTCTTGATGCAGCTTCTTGACACCCGGCATATGCCGTCCTTCCTGGGCTTGCTTCACGCCGTCGCCGACGAGCACGACCCGTCCGCGCACGTACAGGAGCGGAGCGAAACGGCGAACGGCTTCCTGCCAGGCAAGCCGCAGCGAATCCAGCGACCAGGCGGAGGAGCGGAAGAAATGGATCATCGACTCATAATGACGCGGATCCAGCACCAGATCCCGGACGATGGAGGTTACTCCGAGATGGTCGGAACGAACCATCAGACCAACGACGATGATCATGAACCACCTGAAGGCGGTGGTGCGGGTGAAGCAAACTCGAAATGCACACAGAACTTCATTCATATATTTCAACATGGACTGGTCGATCGTGACGAAATCGGGTACACTATCCAAGCAACCCTTTCTAGCGATCTGCTCTCCTTTCTGGCGTAGGAACCGTAAGGATATCACAGATTCGCTTGATTGGGTTGTTTTACCATGTGTCAATTTTTTGACAAGAACTTCTCACTGTCCAGTAAACTTGTGTGCAAGTATAGCGGTGATCATAGGCGCTGTGGAAATAAGCAAGCCTACGTTTGAAGCGGATGTGTACTTTAACGCCGTGTTCTCAATCAAAAAATAAAGCGTGACCCCGCTCAGTCCTGCGCTGAAAAACAACAGTTCCTCCCGCAGATTGCCGGGCTTTTGAAATTTGGGATGAATCGAGACCAATGCGAAATAAGCGATAAGAAACCTGTAAAACAAAATTTCAACCGGTTCAAGATGGTGCAAAATGACCTTTGTCGAAACGTAGGTCGTCCCTCAAATAGCCATCGTAACAAGCGTTAAACCATGCCCAAGCAAATCTTTATTCCCCATAACCTTACCATCCTGCCTACATGTTATCGATATGGCTATAGGATAAGTTATAGCTATGGATGGCGGATGTAAAAAATTGCTCCTGCTGGGGCCGATCCGATTTACTGTATATTTCCGGCGTCGTTCCAACGTAATGCTTAAACACCTTAATAAAATGGCTCTGATCGTAAAATCCCGCCTCTTGAGCCACCTCTGCAAAAGAGCGGGATTTTCTGATTTCCCTTTTCGCAAAATTAATTCTGAGCAGGATTTGATATGTATGCGGGGGGACATGATATTTTTCCTTGAATAGCCGAATCAGGTAATACTTGCTGAGGCCCGATATTTCAGACAGAGTATCCAGCGTAATATTCTCTCTATAATGATGATCCAGATAATCTTTAATGTGGCGAAGGCTTCTACCTTCATATGCAGGACTGTCGATCGCAACCGGTACTTTGTCGCTGTAGTTGATCAGCGAAGAGAGGGTATGAATCAATTGCGTTTCTTTCTCCAAGGGGGAGCTTCCGCCGGTTAAACACCTCATAAGCTGAAGAACCTGTACAGAATTGCTTTCATGTAAAATGAACGGCTGCCCCACCTTCTCCAATACGGCTTCCATCCATTCAGGCTGAATGAAGATCATCATGTATCTCCATTCCCGCGATGCATCCGGATTACATGCATGTAAAATATCAGGGGGGATTAGGACGGTAGATCTTGCACTCAGCGATATGGTTCTGCCGTGGCACCAAAACATTGTACCGACCAATAATCCCTTCGGTACAAACCAGTTTGTTCGCGCACGGACTGAGGAGCCGCTATTTGGAGAAAATGGAGCTTATAAAAATTCTAACGGACCCAGGAGATGCTATTAGCCGAATCTGCCCCAAATCGAGCGGTCTATTCGTCTAATAACGGCTCTGATGTCCGTTCAACTGGAAAATATGGCCATTTTGCCGACAATAACGTCGCTGATGTCCGTTAGAGCTAATACCCGATATATCGCTACCCCACAATCTTCACCGCATTCTCCTTAATCTGCGCGACCAGCTCGACGAGCTGCTTTTGCCTCGAGCCGTCGAACAGCTTGATAAAGCTCTGCGGTTTGTCGAAAGGCGGCTTCGTCAGCTCGGACACATTTTCGATGTAGCCGTTCTGCGCGATGTAATCGACGACTTTTTTGACAAAGACGATCTGCGTCTGGCTGAGCGACTGATCGCCAATGAAAGCGGAAAATGCCGCCAGCGCCGCTTCATACTCCAGTTTCGCAACTTTGCGCACCAGGAGCCCGAACGGCGTGTCTTGGAACTCCCGCCGGTAGTCTTCCGCCGTGCCCAGTTCCCCGGTGAAAATCCGTTCCAGGCTTTCGTAATCGGACGAAGTCAGCGGAATATTGTTGCACAGTTTATAAATCGCCAGATGATCCCGGTGGTTCTCGATATAGCGGTTCACCTTCAGCCTGTAATCTTCAAAGTCGTAAGCTTGGTAGATCGCTTCGCCTTCCCTGGTGCCGATGACCTCGTCGGTCAGAATTGGTGTAGATCGGGCTAATCTTGTCATCGTCAACAGTCAATTTGATCAGATGCCGCAGCTCCACCCGCACCTTCTCGAAATCCAGCAGACCCGCATCCCGCCAAAATTCCTCCGTCCGAACCGTGTTGATAAGCTCAAGCTTCTCCTTGATTTGCGGAATTGTAGCCCGCTTCGCCAGATTGGCGCAGATGGCGCCGAGCTGGGTTTTGGTTTTTTTGAATTGCGGCGTCCCTTCGATCACGGCAAGCATCAGTCCGTACATCAGGTTGTCGAACCGTTTGGCGAATTCGTCCGGCTCGTCCAGATACACAATCGGAGCAAGATGTTCGATCATATGGTGCTTGTCCGTATCCGACAGGCATACGAATGCTGCCGCGAGCTTATACTTTTCGATATATTGGAGCTTCATCTTGACCGATACAAGCTCCGGGTTCAACTGCTTGATCTGGTGCAGAACGGTTTCAACCAGTTCCGTGCGCAGCTTCTGATGAGGCTCGTCAGCAAAGACGGCATGCTGCAGGTGATGAATCAACCGAACCCGTTTGGCGAAAATCGCCTCGGACAAGCTAGGCGTCTCGCTGCCCTGCAGCCCTTCTTGGTTCTGGCGGAAAAATTCGAAATTGCCGAGGTAGTCAAAGATGACAAAATGCGTCTTATGCTGCCCTTCGCCGAACAAATTTTTCCAGAGCCTTGTCCCTCGTCCGATCATTTGCCAGAACTTCGCTTTGGACCGGACGCGCTTGAAAAAGACGAGATTGACGATGTGCGGCACGTCGATGCCGGTATCCATCATGTCGACCGATACGGCGATATGAGGAGCTTTCCCCTCCACCTTGAAATCGTCGATAATCGTCAGCGCGTAGTTATCTTCATAAGTGACGCGTTTGGCAAAGCTCCCCTTATATTGCGGATACAGCTTGTTGAACCGCTCCACGACGTATTCGGCGTGCCGTTTGTTCTGCGCGAAAATGATCGCCTTCCCGATCCGGTCCCCGCCCGCCACCTTGATGCCCTTGGTCATCAGGTTTTCGAGCACCATGTCGACGGTAGACTGGTTGAAAATAAACTCGTTCACCGCTGGCGCCGGAATCGAATCCGGCATCTCCCCGTCCTCGTCCGTAAAATCTTCCTCGTACCGCTCCTTGTCTTCCTCCGACAAATCGTCGTAGGAAATGCCCTGCTCCAAAATTTTCGTGTCGACTTCGATGTTGTAATAAGGAACCAGCACATGATCCTTTTCCACGGCCGTCTCGTAATCGTAGGCGTAGGTCGGCACGCCCTTTTCCATCTCGAAGAACTCGTACGTGTTGCGGTCTACTTCCGTCTTCGGCGTTGCCGTCAGCCCCACCAGGATCGCATCGAAATATTCGAAGATGGCGCGGTACTTCTTAAAAATGCTGCGATGCGCCTCGTCGATAATGATGAGGTCAAAATGCGCAGGGGTAAACAGACGTTTACCGTCCTCGCTTTTCGCCGTGTCGATTGCGTTCAGCATCGTCGGGTAAGTGGAGAAAACGATGCGCGCCGATTTGTCGTCCTTATTGCTGAGCAGGTTGCAGAGCGACATATCCGGCAAATTGTTCTTGAAATCGTCCTTTGCCTGCTTGACCAGAGCGGTGCGATCCGCCAGGAAGAGGACGTTCGTTGCATACCCGCCGCGGGACAACACATCGGTCAGGCTGGAGGCCGTTCGCGTTTTGCCCGTGCCCGTCGCCATAACGAGCAGCGCTTTGCGATGGCCGGTCTCGATATGCTCGCACACCGCCCGGATCGCTTCCTTCTGGTAATACCGGTCGGTAATCTTGTCGTCGATCGGGATTTCCGCGAGCGGTTTGCGTTCGGTGCGGCGCTGCATCAGCTTTTCCAGATCGGCCTTGGCGAAAACGCCGCTGACTTTGCGCTGTGGCGAAGTCACGTCGTCCCATAGGTACGTTTCGAACCCGTTCGTGGTGAAGATCATTGGACGCCGGCCTGTCATCCGCTCCAGGCAATCCGCATAAAGCTTGGCCTGCTGGGTGCCGATTTTCGGGTCCTTGGAGGTGCGCTTCGCTTCAATGACGGCCAGCGGCAGCCCGTCCTTGCCATACAGCACATAGTCGGCATAACCCTTTTCCTCCGGATTGGGCATGCCGGTGAGCGGCACCTCTTCGCGGACATCGTCGTCGAAAACCCAACCCAGGAGCTTCAGGTCTACATCGATATATTTCTTGCGCGTCATGAACTCGGACAGATCGACCGGAGTGAAGCTGCGCTCCTCTTTGTGTACTGCTTTGTTCAAGGTGAGCCGGTCGCTCATCGCCGCGATTTGGGCACGCAGCGCCTCGATTTCGGCATCCTTTTGCTGAAGCAGGCTGTTCTGCTCCTTGATGGCCGCTTCATCCAGGACGACCTTCTCCGCCGGGATCAGAGCTTCATCGAATTGGCGCTCCTCGTAGTTGGAGCCGTAGCAGTAGTCCAGCCACTCGATGAACTCGAACAAAGCCGAAAGGGATAGAATGGCTTCGCTTCGGCTGACCGCCTTCTCCGTATGAACGGCGAGATTACCCAGCTTGATAATGTAGGGCAGCTTGCCCCACGTTTGACTCTCCATCGCGAACCGGAACGAAGGCTCGTGAATGAGCGACTGCAAATTGTCCTTATAGGGCATGGTGATGGTTTTATCTGCGGAATACACCCATTTCACCGCCAGCTCCAGCGCTTTGCGGCTTCCCGCCGCCGCCATGGCCGGCGACGTGGCGAGCACCCGCTCCGCCTCGATGCACGCGGGCGCGAATAAGGCATATTCGGCTTGTCCCTGCAAGAAATCAAAATTTGCAACCATTTCATTCACCTCGTTAATCCATGTATTCGGTCATTGACACCCATTAAAATCGAACATATGTTTGCATTTTCATTTCGTTTGAGCTATACTATACTTAGAATTACTCCTTTGAATAGCTCCATTTTCTAACGCAGAGGTGAGAACATGGAACAGTTAAGAGAAGTACTCAAAGAAGTTTTAAAGGAAGAATTGTCCCCAAGGTTGGATCGTTTGGAAAATCGAATGTCTTCGATGGAAACACAGATGTCTTCAATGCAAAAACAAGTGTCTTGTTTGGAAGAAAAAGTATCCTCTATAGAAAAACAAATGTCTTCAATGAGCGAACAACTCGACCGTATAGAACGAACCCAGACAGAAGATGTCGTTGCCATGCTGCAAATGATGGACAAGAAGGCAACGGCGCGATTAGATCGGCATGAATCTCAAATCAATCTACTAAACAATCGATTGCTGGCAGTCGAAGCTGACGTTCAAAAAATTCTATCGACTTAATCGCGACTTCCTTTAGGCAAACTCGTCGAATTCGACAGGCTTTTGATTTGAGACGGTTCACCTTCCTACCCAAAATACTCGCTCATCAAGCTGTCGAACAAAAGCTGAGTCTCGTCGATGGCTTTTTTGACAAGGGCTTTTTGTTCTTCGATTTTGGCGACGATGTCGGCGAATTGGTTTTGGAGTTCGATTGGTGGAAGTGGTACAATGCATTTTTCAAAAAAAGATGTGGGTACCCTCTTCTGTCCTGCACTACCGCTCATATTCTTCTCAGCATTCCTCCGGAATGTTGGCAATGATGTCAACCGATAAAGCCACTCACTATTGGAAATACCCTCGATGGGCCTCAGCACATGAAACTCTGTTGAGCCAAACCCAATATTGTTTTTCAAATTTCTTGCAATAGCTCCTTTGCCATTTTCCATACAAGGAGTAATCTTGGCAAAGAGTACATCATTTTCATAAAAATATGTAAACCCGGATTTGACATCTTTATATTCACGAATATCAGATGTATCGATTTCTCCGCTCTCCGATACACTTTGCATTGGCACAAAAGAAATTTGTAAATCATCGCTTAGAACATTTATTTCTGCTTTCCTTGGATTTATGAGACAGTAACTTGAAAGTTGTTTTTGTAACCATCCCTTTTCATTTGCAAAAGGATCGCCAAACATGTCGTAAAAGATAGACTTAATAAGGTTATCCAACTCAGCAAGCTGCTGTTTACGCATAGCAAGTACTTCGGCGGTAGTGGCTACAGCTTTCGCTATCAGTATTTGAATATCAAGAGGTGGTAGTGGAATTTGCAGTGGAGCGATATCTCCATTGTTTATTTGGGGTACAGAAGAGCCATTACCCAGCATACCTAAATCAATCTTTTGAAAATATGCATATAAATACTCTGGTAAAATCTTTTCGCCGGGAATTACTCCCATAATATTCAAATCCGCACAAACTTCGCAAGAAGTAATTCGTTTTTTATTTGTAGCTATTGCACCGCCTCTTTTTGGAAAAACCGTTGTCCCTTTAGGAAACAGTTGATTTTCAACATCTTTACGATTGACATATCGAGTTGAACAGGTAATCCGGAAGGTATTATTTCTTATTGATAAATCCGAAACTTTTATATAAGGGATTTCTCCGTGGTCTATTAATATCTCTTCATTTAAAGATTTACCACTCTTTAATGTACATATATCTCCCAGCCTTACCTTCTCCCACTTACTCACCAAGAAGCCCCCTCAACTCCGTCATCTTCGCGGCAATGTCAAGGTTCAACTGTTCTAGCCTTTCCAATATGACCGCCGGCGGATCGTACTCCACCTTCTCATATATAACCTCTTTATACCGGTTAATCGACAGGTCGTAATCATTCGCCTCAATAGCGGACTTCTCCACAAAAAAGCTCTGCTCCGTCGGCTTCCGATCCGCCTCACCAGCCAGATTATGGAAACGCGCCAAAATATCCGGAATATCGTTCGCCTCGTCCGGCGACCGCTTATCGTCCAACGAGAAGCCGTCGGCCTTCATATCGTAGAACCAAACCTTGTCCGTGCCGCCGGCGCCCGTCTTGGTAAACACAAGAACAGCCGTGCTGACGCCCGCATACGGCTTAAACACGCCGCTCGGCATCGAAATAACAGCTTGAAGCTGATGACTCTCGACCAATTCCTTGCGCAAAGCCTTATGCGCCTTGGTCGTGCCGAACAAAACCCCGTCCGGCACGATGCAAGCGCAGCGCCCGCCTTTGCGGAGCATTCGCAGGAAGAGCGCCACAAACAGAAGCTCCGTCTTTTTCGTCGCAGACGGTCTTCAGATTATCGTGTATGCTTTCGGCATCAACGGTGCCGGTAAACGGCGGATTGGCGAGAATAATATCATACTGCGAAGAAATGCCATTTTGCTTGGATACGCTGTCCACATAATCAATATGCGGTTGCGTAATCGAGTGAAGCATGAGGTTCATCGCCGACAGGCGGAGCATCGTTCTATCGGTATCGAAACCTGTGAACATGTCGCCGGCAAAATGCTCCCACTGTTCGCTTGTCATATCGGCTTCATATGTTTCCCGGATATATTCGGCTGAAGATACCAGGAACCCCTCCGTACCGCATGCAGGGTCGCAGATGTGATCGCCCGGCGTCGGGGCAAGCAGACGCACCATCATGTCGCGGATATGCTTGGGCGTTCTGAACTGGCCGTTCTGCCCGGCGGTCGCAAGCTTGCCAAGCATATACTCGTACAGATCGCCCTGCATGTCCATGTTTTTGATGTCGTGCTCGTACAACTCATCCAAACCCGTAATAATCTTCTGCAGAACTTGCGGCGTAGGTATCAGAAACATCGCATCCTGCATATAGCGGGAGAACGCGGTGGAATTGTCGCCGTTCATCGTTTTGATGAAAGGAAATACCTTCGTCCCGACAATATCGTAAATCGCCCGGGGGTCCTTGGTCTTGAACTTGCTCCAGCGCATCGACTGTCCTTCTTCATCTTGCGGAAAAATCTTCGGCATCGCTTCGCCGCTCAACGCCTCGAAGCTCTCATTCTCCAATTCCTTCTCGTCCAATGAACGAATGAACATTAAGTAGGTAAGCTGCTCTATAACCGTTAAAGGGTTGGTAATGCCTCCAGCCCACATATCCGTCCAAATTTTATCGACCTTGTTGCGAACTTCTCCTGTCAACATCTGTAGGTCCCTGCCTTCCATTCACGCTAGTAACTTAGACTTATTCCACAAGCTGCAGGAAAAATCCTTTTTCGACACCAATCTATCCACAATTATACAAATCGAGGTCTTTTTTAAGCTATTTTTCAGACTGCGTTCAGTTTGTTCTCAGTTTGCCTGCCGTTAAGTAAACTATGGGCTTTTCGCTGCAAAATTCACTAAAGAAAGGAACTGTCGCCGTGTCTGTATCCATCAACTCTCACCGAAACCATTATTCCCACTACAACAACACGACACAAACCAACAGTTCGAGTACAGTCGACGGAAATCAGGACACGAATCGTTGTCCTCCTCCGCCCCCTAAACCTCCCGAAGGGCAAGGGATGTCGACCGATTCCGCGCAATTCAGCCTAGAAGCGTTGGCCTATCTGAGTGGAGGCCAATTCCAGGACTCGGCCTCGGCATGCGGCAACTACTCCGATTCCGGTAGCGAAAGCTCGCTTACATCGGATCAAAAGAAGTCGATACTGGAGAACTTGTATAGCAAACTGAGTTCGCTCAGTTCGTCGCAATCAAGCTCTGGAACCGACAGCACCAGCAGTACCAGCAGCACTAGCAATACCGACAGTTCAACTGACCTGATTTCCTCGCTGAAGGAAGAGTTGTCCGGCTTCGATGCTTCCAGCGCGACCGATCAGCAGGTGTCGGATACGTTCGATAAAGTGATGCAGACACTTCGGCAAGCGGCTCCGCCGCCACCGCCACCGCCACCGGAGAACGATTCGTCGCAACAAAACAACTCCAACGAAGGATTGCCTGCGATGCTGCAAGCAATGGGCGGAATCGCGCCGCCGTTCGCTTGGGGAATCAGCAGCGATAATTCCAACAGCTCCGACAGCGACTCGGCAAACACGTTGACGACGGATCAAAAGAAAACATTTTTGGCGAAGCTGGAACAACATTTGAAGAACGGAAGCTCTCAACATGCAGATGGCGATAGCATCGACCAAACGTTGGATACGATCAAGGAAGAGCTGTCCGGCACAGACTTCTCCAGCGCGACCGACCAGCAAGTGACGGATCTGTTCAACGAAGTGACAAAGCAGCTTAAGCAGATCGCTCCGCCAACTCGCGGCGCGTAGCTTGCCAATGTTTCCGCAATAACGTGTCTTGCGCAAAAAGCCCACACAACGCTATACATAAGCAAGTTCGGCGCCAACGGTTACGCATCAAAAGAACGGCTGGCATGGAGGATGCTGCAGCCGTTCTTTTGGCATTCTTATTCCTCTACGACGATCTCCCATTATGCCCCGGCCCAAACGTCCTTCACGTATCGGCCTTCGTTTTGCAGGCTTTCCAGCCAGCTTTGCGCGGCTTTTGCGGTTGCGCCGTAAGCTTCGCGGTAGGCGGCGCGGAAAGTCTCCTCCACCTCCGGAGCCATTTTGCTGCCGTCACCGCACACATACATCTTCGCTCCCCGTTCGAGCAGATCGAGCAGCTTGCCGGCATCACGCTCGATCAAATGCTGCACGTAAGTCTTGGGCACACCCTCCGCTCGCGAGAAAGCCGTATGGAGATGAACTAATCCGTCCCGCTCATATTGCTCCTGCTCCTCCCGATACAGGTAATCGTGCTTCGGGTTTCGGCAACCGAAATAAAGATGCGCCTCCCCGAGCGTCTTCCCTTCCTGCTCCATAGCTCGCCGTGCTTGGAGAAATCCTCGGAATGGCGCCACGCCGGTCCCCGGTCCGATCATGATGATCGGTGTTTCCGCAAGCTCCGGAATCTGGAACCCGGACTCCGGCGTTCGCACGAACATAGCGATCGCATCCCCGGGCCGGCGGCTCGCCAAATAATTCGAGGCAACGCCGCGGTATTCGCCGCGTCCGCTTTTGGCAGGCCCGCGCACGACGCCGACCGTAATGCTGACCCGTTCGTTCAACACCTTGGGCGAGCTGGAAATGGAGTAATATCGTGCCTTGAGCGGAGGCAGCAACTCAATGAACCGTTCGAACGGAAGTTCACAGGCCGGATACTGCTCCAACAGATCGAGCATTGTCAGCCGTTTGCTTAACACCTTTTCCTTATAGGCATCGTCCAGAAGGAGCGCCTCCAGTTCCTTTTTGTGCGGCGGACACACGGTGAAGGAAGCTAACTCTCGAAGCTGTGCGCGCGTTGCCGCCTCCTGCAGCTCGACACTGTGGCTGAGCAGATCGTGGACGCTGATCGGACGATCAAGCGGAAGGTGCGCTGCGCTGCGTCCGGAAGCGCTGATGATCAAATGATCACCGGCCTGCAGGCCGAAGCGTCGAAGGACACGATCAACCAGCTCCCGTGAATTCTCGGGGAGCACTCCAAGATGATCGCCTTCCCGATAGGTTGCCCCGTCCGGGAGAACAAATTCCAGATGTCGGGTGCTGCGTTCGCTGCCTTCTCCTTGCAGCTCGCGGTTCTCTGCAACAGTGGCGAGAAATGCATCGTACGTTTCCGCAAGCGGTGTTCCAATCAGGCCGCTGACGAACTGCATGCTGAGCGCGCTTCGTTCCTGCTGCGGCAGGCCGCTGCTTTTCAAGCCCAAAGCGTCCAGCACATCCAGCCATAAACGCTCGCCCCATTCTTCGACCTGCTTTTCGAAATCGCCGCTCGCATCCGCTTCCCCGCGGGAAACAAGCCGGGTAGCCCCTTTGGCCGCCAACTGCTCGTCGATAAACCGCGGAACATGCTGGTACGTACTCGCCCAATTATGATCGCCGCAGCCAAATACCGCATACCGGACACCCTCAAGCTGACCAGGCTCCACTTCTTCCAACCATTGGACAAATTCGCGGGCGTTGCTCGGCGGCTTCCCGTTGTAGGAAGCGGAGATAATGAATACTACGCCTTCCTTGGGCAGTTTGCCCACATGGGCGTTGAGCGGCGCCACCTCGCTTCGGAAGCCTTGATAGCGGGCGGTGTCCGCCAGCTCCCGGGCAATGCCTTCGGCCGTCCCCATATTGGATCCGTACAGCACAAGCAGCGGCGTATTGTGCGCCTCCACTATCGGTACCGCCGCCTGCTCCGCCGGCTTGCCGATCACCGGCGCGTTCTGGGCGGCGGAAAAAGTATAGGCCGCATGACCGGTACGGAGACGGACGCGCATCGTTAAGCCTTCGGGCTTTAAAGTCAGCGTTTCTTTGACTTTCAATTGATAGTTCGTATGGTCGATCAATTCAAAATGCTTGAGCACCATCCCGAGCACGAGCGTTGCTTCCTGCAGGGCGAACTGCTGACCGATGCACGCGCGCTGGCCGTTTCCGAACGGTTTGTACGCGTGGTACGGAATTTGGTTTGGATCCTCAAACCGTTCCGGATAAAACTCATCGACATTGTCGCCCCATACTGCCTTATCCCTATGAAGCTTGGGAATAAGAATATTCACACTCTCTCCTTTTTTCAAAGAATATTTGCCTGCCAGCAGAGTATCCTCCTTTGCATACACGGAGAAAGCTGGGGCGGTCGGCCATAGGCGCAATGCTTCGTTGAGGATCATTCGGATGTACTTGAGCTCCCGGATCTGCAAATAGGTCGGAATGGGCTCGGTCAGCACGCGGTCTACCTCTTCGTAGGCCTTTTGCAGCTTATCCGGATTTTTCAACAGATAATATACGGCAAAGGAAAGCAATCCGCTGGTCGTCTCATGTCCGGCTATGAGGAACGTTATGATTTGATAACGGATATTTTCATCGTCGAGCGGTTCGCCCGTCTCCGGATCTTTGCCTGTCAGCATATGTGCGAGCAGATCGTCTCCGGCTTGCTGGCCATTCGCTTTGCGTTCTGCGATGATTTTATCCACCAGAGCGAACATGGACTGAATATCATGCTTGTACTGCCGTTTCGTCAGTACCATCAGCTTATCCTGCAGTCCGAGACGCTGCAGCTGATTCATCGCTTCATTCAAAGCACGGACCATGCTGGTGATAAAAGGATGCGGCTGCTCCCGGTAAAAACTGTTAAACCGGTAATTGAACCCGCACAATCCGATCGTATCCAGAGTAAGCCGGGTCATATCCTCCGGAATGTCCACGCTTTCGTCCGGGTTCAGCCTGGTCCACTTTTGCACAAGCTGCAGCGCGAGATCCACCATCATCGCGTGGTATCCCTGCATCGCTCTTTGACTGAAGCTGGGCAGCAATATATTGTGCGCTTTGCGCCAGTTCGGTTCCTCCGTCGCGCTTGTGAACAAGCCGTCGCCAGTGAAAGCGCGAACCTTCTCCAGAGGGGCCCATACTCTTTTGTCAAACCGGGATTCGTCACATGCATCCGCAACCAGATCGTAGCCGGAAATAAAGATTTCGCGTCTTCCCGGCAAATCCATTCGGAAAATCGGTCCGTACTCGCCGGCAAGTTTCACCATGGATTGAACGGGAGCGTCCAGATCCAGAAGCGGCAAATTGCCGAGCGGACCAAACGTTTTCGGTTGAGGAATAACAGCGGATTCAGACATGTTCATCCATCCTTCCAAAATAGTTATAGAATAATTCATGATCAAATTAAGCTCGTAAATCATTATTCCATTAATGCCAATCTACCACTCGGAATGAACGTTCATTCCTTTTATGCCAAAACAGATACGCTTCAATCCGAATGAATTCGGACGGCGTCCCAACAGCTTTCTTCAATTTGGGAGAGCAGCTCCGGCGTCTCGATTATTTTTCCGGCTCTAATTAATGTGTAAATTTTGACAAATGCACCGAATACAATGGCAATCAATGCATCGGATGGAAGTGGCCGGATCAGTCCCTGCTCCTTGCCGGAATTCACATAAGAGTGGAAAAAATCCAGCAATTGCTGGAACGCCTCGCGACTCTGCGGATCCAAATAGCGGGCTTCGCTGTGCGTATCGATGAAATAAAGCGCATGGATGTCTTCCTTGGCAAACCGGACCATACCGTTAAAAATATGCGTAAACTGCGCACGGATACTGTCCGAGTAGGGGTAGTTTCTTTTCACCGAATCGGTAAAACGCTGAACGCACTCGTTAAATAATTCGTTCACAAGCGCCTCTTTGCTTTCGAAATACCGGTAGATCGTCCCCGCTCCTACTACGGCCGTATCGGCAATCATCGGAACCGTCGTCCCGTCATATCCCCGCTCGGCAAATAACAGGAGTGCCGCGTCCATAATTTTCTCGCGCTTGTTTACGGCCATTTCCAATGCTTCACCTCCGGAACGGAATGAATATTCATTCTCTTGATCTGATTATATATCTCTTGTTCACTAGATGCAAGTTTTTTCTGTTCGGTAAGCGCGCGGTAATCGATACATTATTGAATCAAAAACATATAGACGAGAGTACCGCCTGCAATGGATAAAAACATATTCCTTTTCCAAATATGGAGAAACACAACTACAGCAATTGAAATCAATTCGGGTACTCCATGGTTGCCGGATAAAAATTTGACATCTTTGATACTATAGACAACCAGTAACCCAAGAGCTGCTGAGGGCAATACTTTGCCGAGATATTGCACATAACTTGGAGTAGGCCTGCCTGAAGGGAAAATAAGAAATGGAATAAATGTAAGCGTAAAATAATCCCCACCTACGATTCAAGTGGGGAGGCTAGTAATCTATGAATGAACGATTCTGCAATTTTCCGGGATTGAGCTTGACCATGGAAGGAAGTTGTCTAACGCATTCGGATCTTGGGGATCTGCGAGTTGCGGTAGCTTTT
>NZ_JAYJLD010000063.1 GCF_035282765.1 Ferviditalea candida
TAATGGGATATGTTCTTGGCTGAACGGTTCCCAGTATAACAAGAGGCGCTTTTTGTTTTCAAAGGGCAAATTACTTCATTACAGGAATGGCTCCTTTTTTCATACTGTATCATCTGTCGGAGAACGTTAATAACGTGTTCAATGAATTCAGGAGACATCGTTTCAACTTCTCTGAAAACTTCGCTTAAATTTGTTCTCTCTGATATCAATCCATTTATGTATGTAACCATATCCAATAACAAAGAATCCTTCTCCGTTTTAGAAAAGCCTTCCGATAGTCGTCGCAGATATTTTGTCGGCACTGCTTTAAAAAGTGAGGTTAGCTCTATCCCTGATTGCACATCCATCTCGATAGGCTCAAGTAACTCGACCCCATACAAATGAGTCCACTTTCCCTGCATAAAATCGTCTCCAAATTATTTAATCCCCGAACGAATTGCCGCAGAAATATGCGATTAAAAACAAAAAATAAGCCGTCATCTCCAACTTTGAACGGAGAATAGTGCTTATTTTTCTATTTAATACTTATGCAAAGCTGAAGTCGGTCAGATTCTCTTTAATCTCATCAAGTGACATCGAGGAGATTGACGAATGCCTCAGCTTATACTCTTCCCACTGCTCGTTTAACTCCTTGTTTTCGTTCACACAGCTATCAACAATCATCAAAAAGATCCCGCTTGTAAGAAAGCTTAAAAACATTTTTTTCAACAACCAGGCAAATACATCAGACTGGGTACGAGAAACAGCGTACATCATAGCGAACATCGGTACGACAAAAATGCTTACAAGAATTTGTTCACATAACCACATTAATGAGTTAAACAGGAATTTTCCGACAACTTTCATAGAACCCCTCCTCATTTCCCTTTCTTCGGCAATAAATGGAAGAAATGAATCCCCTCTACAATTGAAAATAAATCATTGTAGAAATAGTTAGGATATCTCTTGGCGTTATTAAGTTTGGCATGTTCAGGCGGATGAGTGTGATAAGGCTCAGTATCCGTTTGGTAATCCTTATCAGTATGAGGCTCTGAATGGAACTTGGCGAGCACCGTTGTTTTATCTGGTGATATCCAATCATAATTGAATCGTTCAATTAACTGTTGTTTCGACAAATATTCTGTTATGTACAACAGGGAACCGTCTAAAAACACGATGGTCGCTCGTTGGACGAGAAATGAGCTGGTTAGACCCGTGCTGTCGGTTTCCCTAATGGTTTGTATGGCTTCCCCAAATATCCTTTGAAGCTCAATGAGGTTTGTTTTTGGATTGCCAATCATAAATCTCCGATTTCTTTCAGGAGATAATGCCACTCTTTACCTTCTCGTCCCCACTGCCAATCATCCGTCAAATAAGGATCGCCTTTTTGCTCCACAACCTTTTGATACGTACCGCCATAACGTTCTTCAAAGAAGTTAATTATCTTGACGATTTCTTTGACTCGTTCAATCTTATATTCCTGTTCGTCCATTTGAGATGTCTTCACATCTTGAATTTGAATATATCGCTCGACAACTTCTCGGACGGGAATTTGCTCTCCAGTTGGAGATATCCATATTGTATTCTCCGATATACGTGCTTGCTTGTTACGAGCGGAACGTTCAATCCCAACTAATCTTCCCGTTGCAATCCATTTATTAACCGTTGTAATACTTACCCCAAAGAATCGTGCTAATTGACCTGTAGAATAGGATCTACCTACTTCTTCTTCTTGAGCAACAGAAGCAACAATGCTCCAACATTTTTTCAGTTCCTTGAAAACATCAGTATGATTCTGGTTGTATACGTGTTGTTCAAGAATGTTCCGAACATCACTTTGAAGCTCAACCTTAAAGGGCGTTGTTTTTTGCAAGAAAGTAAACAACACCTTCAAAACGACACCAGTTTCTTCAGGCTTTCCTTTCAAAGTCTCCAGCACTTGTTCAAATGATTTTCGATCTTCTTGGGAAATTGCCATATATTTCACCCTCTCTTCACCCCCATTATATCAGACATGACATGAAACTGCAACTAAACTGAAACCCCATTAAAAGTTTAGTCAGATTTCCTTGAAAGTATGCTTAGTGTTTGACATTGAATTTTATTTAGTCTGCATACCAAAGATGCAGGGGGCGATTACACTACCTCGCTCCAACAAAAAAAGAACTGGTTTTTCGCCAGTTCCTTTGTCGGTTTTACACTTGCTCCTTACTTGTGCTTCATCTCATCAACACAATCAATCAATGCCAAATCTTTTTCATAGACCCTGAATACGCCTGGACTATTTGGAATAGTTATGAGTTTACCAGTATATTGTTGCCTAATCGTTAACATCTCAATCTTCGCGTTTGCATTAATCATTACTATCTCTTCATTCACCACATCATAATGTCCCTTTTCGATGACTCCCAATATCTCTCCTTTGAATGCAACCCTATCTTCGAAGATTTCAACACGTTTCACTCGAACCGTTTTCTGTACATCAAATTCGCCACAATAATCATATTCGTGTTTCCAGATATCCCATCCGAACGCTCCTTCTTTGCAGATAAGCAAATCATGATTACTTTTCCCAATCGAGTCCTTTAGTCTTGGTCCTTCCAAGAACTCATCATGTTCGTCCTCTTCAAATATTACGAACCCATATTGTTCATTCAACTCTTTTTTAAGTGTTTCAATACTTGCAAATTCAAGACCTGGAATAATTGTAGTTGATTCAAATAACCCCGTTTCAGGAGTATCATACATGTACAGTACGTGCTCGTAGCCACTGTAATCAATTATTTCTTGTGACCCGTGGTTACTCGTGTTCTCCGCCTCAATGTTACTCTTTATGTTGTCCATTTTTCTTCGACCTCCAGAAGTCTTTGCAATTATTTTGTCGGCGTTTTCAAACATCAACTTAATATTAAGGTATCCCCAACCTCTCTACAACCAGCCATGACATTGAACAAACCTGCCGCTCAATTATCCTTGGCGTTCGCCTCATCCTGCTCTACATAGCATAGAAGCCTGCCTCCTGTTTTCTAAAGAATTTTTATGTTATATGCGTCAGTACAGGGGAAAATAAAAGATATGGGAAGGGCATAAGAACCTTCACCCTCCCCCCGTTCTTCACATTCTGATAATTATAAAACCGTCAAGTAAGTGGCGGCTCATTACCCCGCCTGCCCCATTTCAATCCTTACAAACTGATTCAAGTCTGGTACAAAGAAATATCCGTCTTTCCTCAGCTCTTCTTTCAGATCTTCAATATCAATAAAAATATCCGCCGCTAACTCCTCCAGTGAATTATGTTGACCTTTCCGTAATTCTGAGTTCAAAAACTCAACTCGTTTTTTGATCGGATACTGATATATCTGATGTCCATACATTTGAATTTATCCCTCCCTGCGTTCATTTTGTTGTTGCTATCATTTTATAGAGAGGGCGATTGAGAGGCTACCTTTTTGAAGTCGGAGGTAGGCTGAGCTTTAGCACGATAAAGTGATTGAGTTAAAGTCTTGTATCCTTATCAACTCTTCGATGTCAGGCGGGCAATGCTCGGTTCGAATAGATGCTTTCCGCAGTACCCTCCAAACCGAAAGTTCTACACCATCTCTTCCCAGTTCCTTTATTGCCCAATTTATTTTTCGAATACGAAACTGCTCTTCCGTTTCTGTCACAAGGTTAAGATACGCCTTGGTTTCGGGTAATCGATCCAAATGTTTCTCCAGTAGAGCCTTTGCTCCGCTTAAAGCTCCAATTTTGCTCATAGTCAATCGTCGCGGCTTCCCTGCGGCATTCATGATTTTATCAACAGCAGTTTGAACCCTCTGCAAAATGTCCTTGTCTCTTTGGCTCCAATCCACTCGTTGATTTAGGGTCACTATCTTTGAAGCAGGAGAATTTTGCTCTAACCAGCTTCGGTCATTTCTATACAGTCGTGCATATAAGCCAGGATTCAACTTCCGCAATTCCGTTTTGGACAACTCTGGATGCTCTTCTTGAAGCTGAAGCCAGTTCATGCAGTCAGTCGCTCTTTGCTCACTCTGTTTGTTTTCCCGTCCCTTTCCACTCCCCTCCATCCCATTCTCCAGGCATTTCTTCACCGTCATCGGGTCAGCCTGTAGCCTTCTGCCGATTTCCCGCAAACCAAAGCCTTCGGCGGCTAATCGTTTGCACTCACTCTCCCACAGCTTTCCAAATTCCTTGACTCTGGATTTATTAAGTGGGTCGTCGCCAAGCTTTCGCGTATAAATGAAACCGCAAGAACAAGCAAATGTACCGATTATCTTTTTGGTTTTTTCACAGGTCGTCAAGGTTATGTCAGTGATCGCCTTCTGTAGATAATGCTCCGCCGCTGGGTTGAGACATAACCAAGGGGGATCACCAAATGGTTTGAATGATTCTCTCCGATAGAAGATCTCCTCCAATGTGACATCAAGGAAATTCATTAACAACAGATGCCGCAAAAAGGAAAAACTTTTCCTATGAAATCTGGTTATATCCGATAACCAATGATGATTACCCGCCAAGTCTGACTGTAAAAGACTAAGAAATTCATTGCCGTAAAACAATACAAAATCCTGCTCAAGCCTTAGCTGATCCACCCTGCCTTTTTGACTGGCATAGCCCCGGTTTTGAAGCCTACTCACATAAAACTTCCCAAACCATTCAAACGGTCGGTTGGGAAATGTATAGTTAAGTAGGCTTTCAATGTTCTTGCTAAGAAAACGATATTTCTCCAACAGTGCCAATGGTGTTTTGGTTATAACGCTATCGACTTTGCAATTTTCTTCATTGGGCGGGATATAGACATGCTTGTTCAATTGATTGGTTGGTACTTTGCTGTCCTGGAGCCATTCTTCATGCCTCATGCAGATATCCAGCCCAGGAATCTGATGCATACGATGCCAGTAATACTCCCCGTACACCGACTTGTCGATAAGATTGCATTGGCGACAAAACCTTAAACGACTGTTTATCTTAATGGAGCTTGCCATAATTCCAGCAGTCGTATGAATCCCCTTTCCATCCAAACCCTTCATTCCTTCATAAACCTTTTCCCTTTGTTTGGGTGACAAGAAGGCTGTTAGGAGGGGAAACATGGTGTGTTGAAAAATCAGTTGATCGGATGTGATCGTTGAGCTTGGCGGCAAATTAGACACCAGATTATCGATGCCTGATGGCAGGAACACACTTGCGGAAATCCCGCTATGACCAAATGCATCCTGAAGGAATGCTTTATGGCTTAACGTGCCGTTTCGAATACGGCAACGTGCCAAAATGGAATAGAGTAATTCATCTTCATAGGGCGTGGGGAGATTAGGAATCATCCTGCCACGCTTCTTTCTGTACCATAATCTGCTTTGATGTATCCCGCTTGTCTTAATGCGTCATACGCACTCATCCCCTCTTCTTTCCCTGCTTTTACAATTCCCCTCAAATCATTCCCTCTGTTAACCAGTTGCATTTTTTCGCATTTTGGTTTTTCGGAAATATGTAATTTGTATGCTTCTTGCACAATATAACTTACATCGGTTTGTTCAGGATTTTCCAACAAGACCTGTTCAACCAGATTTTCCGCATCCTTTTCAGGAACCCCTAAAAACTTTAACCGAAGAACCGTATCCTCTTTCAACTTCGATAATTGCTGAATACGGGAGGTAGTTTCTTTTCTCATGAGCATGCCAATGTCCACCTTGATTTGTTCCTTGGCAACAAAGTCGGAAATGTCGGGGATCACAATATCTTCATATGCCGCTAATTTCGAGAGTTTTCCCGATTTCAATGCCTCCATCATCGGCTTGAGTAATTTGAACTGTTCGTCGGCTACTTTACGAATCAGTGACGGTGTTAATTTTTCTTTGCCTGTCGAAATGCTTCTCATCTGGCTTGCCGCGAAAATTTTGCAAGCGAGATCAACAATCCCCATTGAAGTCTCATATAGAGCGGCACTAAGTTCTTCATCAATTTCGACCACATGTTTTGTCCATTGATATCTCCCCAATCCGTGCACAAACAAAGACCATGCATCGTCTTTTGGCAAGCGATCCATCATTACATCACCTTGCCCCGAAGATCTTCGAGCTTGCCGAAATTCCGATTGGAGAATTCCCATCCCTTTCGGTGTTGATATTAGGATAATTGGGATACCGACCTCATTTACGAGCGTCACAAAGTAATTGAGCACTTTTTCTGCACCACTGCTTGATGTCGTAAGATGTTGGATCTCATCTATGATAAGAACGCCCAAATTGATTGAACGTGCAATTTGTCCCATGAGTGGCAATAATACATTTGTGCTAAGTCGGGATTTTTTCCCGTACTTCCCGAAGTAATTGGAGCCTATAAGCTGATCTACTTTTGCCATAAAATCGAGGGACAGCGATTTCAATGACCCGTCAAATGGCGTTTCCAGTTTGATCCACGGAATTTGTATCATGCTCAGTTCTTTTCCTTGATAGCTGGAGTGGACAATCACTTGTGGAATTAATCGTATGATCCGATTGACAGAGGTCGTCTTTCCCATGCCTGAAATTCCTACGATTGACATGGCAAATGCCGTTGCGTTTCGTACATAGTTTTGGAACACCCCTCGCTCAATATCTCTCCAACCTTGTTGAAAGGATTGAGCATACTCTGGAGAGAATGGATTCCGCCCCACATAAGACTGCCGTAAGATTCGTGATATCCGTTGCTCCAGCTCCAAATGTATAGGAAGAGGTTGAAAGTATTGAAAGATACGCTGAACCAGATGCATCCGATACAAAGCATCAAGATTTCGCTCTTCTTCACCAATATAGGGATAATTACCGATCTTCTCGGCAACTTCAACTTTGTTGTAAATAAGCGGGAGTGCCTCAATGAGCGGATTATTTTGATACTCCAAAATTGGCTGTTCTTTGTACTGAGCGGCAACCGCCAATGTTCCGTTTGAAAGCTTAATCATGGTTTCCATGCAAGCCCTCCTTTTGCTTCTTCCTCAACAACTGAATTTCATCAAGCATGAAATCGTCCTCTTCGGAATCATTTGGCTTCCTTGAATTCTGAGGCTCTTCACGCCCCAATACGAACATTTCTGATTCTCTGTTCCTCTGCTTTTCAGCATCCCGATTCGTTCGAATTCCTTTTAATCTGGCAGTCTTGGATTGAGTAGTCTGTTCACCACGTGTTTTTCTTGTGGCGTCCTGAACAATGGATTCAATCTCGGCGGCAAGCGAGATCCGATCCCCTAATTCTTTTTCTTCATATGCCGCGTGTTCTTTCTGTTCCCATTCCAATAAGTAACTCACATCATCCAAGGTCTGATCTTTATAACGAGATTGTGATTCCAACAAGTAGCAAACTTCGAATTCCGTTCGGCTCAGACGCAAATATATATTCGAAACGTTCCGAGGATCGTAATTAACAGGAACTTCCCATAGCCCACTTGACCGAGCCTTTGTAAACCACCTCTGCTTGAGGGCGTTTTCCGATCCATAATACATACCGTTGAAGCGGATTCCCCTTTGAGTCACTACTGCAAGACCTTGGGGCATTAAGTTGAAACGAAGCACATCTTGCGGTACATGACGAAGTTTTCCAGAATGATTTTTCATGCCGAATTCCCAAAGTCGAATGGGGATGGGCGGAACATTTTGTGCAATTTGCATGGCATCTCGTTCATAACCAGCCATATGATGTTGCGTGTTAAAATACAGAACCGTCTTAATGACGATTCGAGAATACTCAAATAATGTCAATGTACTGTGCAGTCTGTAATCGGTTGCCCCGCGTTCTCGGAAGTCGCTCTGAATGCCGCCCTTTAAGAAAGGGGCGATGTGCGATTGGATCAGGTCGAATTGCTTCTCGACGACGGATTTAAGCTCAGGACGGTAACTGGGGGTATTTTTCACAGCAATATTGAGATTTTCGATGACCGATAATGCTTTATTATTAGAGAGTAATTCAGCTCTGTCGGCAAGAATGGCGGTCGGGATTCCACCAGGCCAGTCTTCTTCCTGAATATCAATTCCATAATTGCGACAAAAGTCAACTTTCGATTTGGAAAAAGCATTTTCCATTGCCATCATCGCCCCACTCCACGAGGCATTTTCCAGCCCGATATACACACCGACCACAAGCCTGGAGTACGCATCGCATATGAAGTAGATCGTCGGACGACCGATTATTTTTGTGCGGTCGTAGGAACTCACCAGATAGATGTCGCCTACCGTGCTGTCTATTTGGTACAGCGAGCCAGGTCCCATAACGTCTTGCTTTGTCGAACCCAAGACGGGACGATATTGTTGTTCATATTTTTTCTTTCCGTCTCGCAGAATGACTTCTTTCTTTGCATCCCGCCAGCTCTCGAACCAATAGCGAAACTGCCCAAAACTCGGAATTTCAGTACCGTTTTCAATAACAGGAATCTTTACACCGTCTTCCATTCGACATGCAGTAGCAAAATTCTCCCGTATCATCTGTTCGTAAGTATAGCGAAGAGAAGGACGATTCTTTTGATAATAATGCTTGTCCAATGACCGCCTAAAAATATGTTTGACCTCTTCATTGATATTCATTTCGCAGTAAATGGAGGGGGTTTTCCGTTTACGCCCCCTCTTGCTCCCCTGTCCATCCCCGCGTCGTTTCCCTCTGCCTCCACAGTTTGACAGATCGGGGAGCAAAGCATATCTCGATAAACCCCTGGCATAGTATCTCTTTACGTATTTACTGATCACTATCTCCGATAAACCAAAAACCTGCGATGCCTGCTTAATTATTTGTGACCGCTGTTCTGGAATAAAGATGCTCGGTTCGAACCGATTCTGAATCATCCATTGCATCACTTTCCAAGCCCGATCCCAGGCATCTTTTTCCGATCTTGATATTGATTCTTCATCAATAATCCGCACCCACGGATCAGTTTCTTCTATTATATATGTGCCACAATTCAGACCTTCGAATATCTCCAGGAGTGACATATAGGTTGGATAGTAGTTTCGATTTATATCGGCAATAAAGCTTGCTTGATTGCTTTCATCAAGCCAAACAATTCGTTCAATTTTTGTTGGATCTTCTCGATGTCGAAACAAGGTGTTAACCGCTACGTACATCTCGACCAACTCCCGTGCTTTTCCTGACAACGACTTCCATTTGCTCAGGTGTATGGATTATATTGATTTCTTGATCCAAATTGATTTCGATTTGCTTACTCGCAATGAGATAGCGAAACAAGAATAACCCCAAACCCTTTTCCCGTTTCGTTTCGCGTTCAAATGCATCCAATATTCCCCTTACAGGCTCCCTTTTTGAACGTAAAGCTTCCATTATATATGTGCTGTAATACTTAACTTCTTGTTCTGTCAAACCAGCATCTTCGATATATAAGGCAGGAAGAACCCACTCAATATTTCGTGATCGCTGATACGGAATCTCTTCGGAAGTCACGATTGCATATTCCATTTTCAGGCTTTCGTAGTACCGCCGCTGTATCTCCAGGCGTTCCAACGTATCTTTTTTCTCCAACTCAGTCCGATCTTTTATAGACCGTGCATATGTGCGAAGTTGCCCTTTTTCGTCCTTGGCAGTTATCAGAAATGTCGTAACAAGAACATGCGGGGTGCCATCCCGATTTTTCAATCTTTTCACCAATGATTCGTCAAGTTGATCCATGATATCTGCAATATTTAACAGCGGATATTGCTCCTTAACGGAAACCACACGATCATCAAATTCCAGAAGGTAAAAGTACCTTGTTTGCGAGTCAGTGAGCAGGTGAATGGTTCGATTAAGCTTCCTGGAATAAAGCCGCGTCACCCTTCCTTTTGAGGGAATGTCCGAGACTTTGAGCCAAGGCTTATAATCTTCTTCACCCTGTCCTCTTCCTTCATCCAAAAATCTCTTTAATGTGGAGTCCTTCCACTGCTGGCTTCTCCCTGCCAAAATCATCGCCCCCCATTAACCCAGCCATATCATCTGATCAAATTTGCAATCGATTAATACTGGTCGGTTTAAGTTTCTTTTGCAAATTCAAATATTGTCGAAATTCCCGTACATCGGTTTCGGTAATCGAGTCAGATTCAAAACCCAGGGAATCCTTTAACCAATTAAAGAATTGCCGAATATCGTTGATATACGCCTGAATCGTCAGCACGCTTTTTCCTTCTGCTAACAGGGCTTTCTCAAATTTGTCGATCATTCCATTCCCTCGCTTTCCAAAAGTTTTTCTTCCTAACACCAATCATTACTCATTGCCTTTCAGTCAATAAAAAAAGTGCCTTTTGCCAATAGTGAACGTGATTGCTTTTTTTTGAAAGCAAAAACGTTTCTACGAGCAAAAAGCACTTTATGTTCATGTAGACTTGGTTCAATAATCTATTATAGTGATTAGCCCACCGCATGACAAGGCATTTTTTTTGCTCGGTATATAACCTGTATTCAAAACTGTTAGTTATGCTATCAGTTTCCTTCATTTCGACTCCTAAAACCCATCTTTTCGTCGATTTAGTTTTGAAAAAACTGGTGACATAACTTTATAAGCCGATTTTCATGAGGCTTCCCTAACCTGCCCTCTTGTTTTCACCTATTTCCAATTTGATTTTTCGTATCATGGCAACAAGCATTTTCCTGATTTCAACCGCTTCGTTATCCAATCGCTCGAACATTTGCTGGTCAATCAGTTTTGCGTTATGGGCTTCCTCTAACCACATCTGGCTCTCTCCAGCCGATCCAAGTGCATTGTTGATGAAGTTGATCTCCTTCTGCAAATATAATTGCGAGTTCGATTCTGAAATATTGGCGGCCACAGATGTCGAAGCCCTCAAAATCTGATTGCCGACTATCTGCCTATCCTCCCACTTCCACGCCTTAACGATCTCCCTGATTTGCCCGATCCATTCCATAGCTTTTTGATATACCATTAGCCTTCGAAAATCCCGAACCTGCTGTTCGCCGCTTCATTATATGGCGGGAAATAGCCATGGATTCGCCATTCGGTTTGGCGGAGCCAAACCGAAAATGTACCCGACAATAGCCTAATCC